>JANLTQ010000725.1:0-11073 GCA_031363005.1 Acidimicrobiia bacterium
TGCCGCCGTCGGTTCGAACGACACGTCACCCAATGTCGCGGCTTTCGAATCCGCACTCGCGGCCCTGGAGGGCACACTGGAAATCCGGACCGATCCCGAGGATGCCGACACGCTGTTGGCAATCGCACGGGTCGGGACCGGAGACACGCCGTAACGCTGCTGCTTTTCGCCGAACTCGGGGAGTGACCATGGCCACCGCCAACGACGAACGAGACCGCATCGACGATCTGATCGCGCCGTTCCGGATCGAGAACGCCACGTCGTTCGACCTTGCCAAGCGCGACCCCACCAGCACCGACGGTGTGAAGAACAAAAAGGCCGCTACCACCCGGCTCGCCGACGGCATCGCGCGACTCACGGACCTCCAGACCCGACTCGCAGCCCAGCAAACCTACGGCGTCCTGTTGGTTCTGCAGGCGCTGGACGCCGCGGGCAAGGACGGCGCGATCCGCCACGTCATGACCGGACTGAACCCCCAAGGCGTACGGGTCGTGTCCTTCAAGGCACCCTCGACCGACGAGCTCACCCACCACTTCCTCTGGCGCACGAACCGCGACCTGCCCCGGCGCGGTGAGATCGGGATCTTCAACCGGTCTCACTATGAAGAGGTACTCGTGGTGCGCGTCCACCCCGAGTTCCTTGCGGGCCAGCACCTCCCGCCGAAGACGGCCACCGGCAAGCTCTGGAATCGGCGCTTCCGCGAGATCAACGACTGGGAACGCACCCTGGTGGACAATGGGTTCCCGATCGTGAAGGTCTTTCTGCACATGTCGAGGGACGAACAGAAGCGACGACTGCTGTCGCGCATCGACGAGCCGGCGAAGAACTGGAAGTTCTCGAAGCTCGACGTCCACGAGCGCGAGTCCTGGGACGCGTATCAGGACGCCTACGAAGACATGATCCGACACACGAGTACAAAGACCGCGCCGTGGTACGTGGTCCCGGCCGACAACAAGTGGTTCGCGCGGCTGGTGATCGCCGAGGTCCTGGCGGCAACGCTCCTGGACATCGACCCTCGCTACCCGACGATGTCGCCGGAGCAGCTGAGCGAACTCGCCGCCGCACGCACCGCATTGGAAGCGGACTGAACATCCGCTTCCGAACGCCGCCGTTGTCTACGCAGCGTGCGAGAACCGGGCTTCGAGTTCGGCGACGTGGGCGTCGAGCTTCGCCCGAGCGCTGATCACGTCGGTCACGTTGTCAAGCGCACCGCGGCTTCCGAGCCGGCTGAGCAGGACTGTGAGGACTGCGAATCGAGGCATCGGATCTCCCGAGGTGGATGGTGTGCTTTGGTCTCCACATCATCAAGGGTCGACGTTGCGACGACACTTCTCCCATCGGTCGCCGACGCGAACAGCAGGTGACATCTCACTGACACGGTTCGCCGCGCCAGATTTCGTAGGCTCGTCCGATCGAATCGTTGGATGGCAGGCAACCGTCGCACCGGGCTCGTTCACTCGTGGTCGGTGCACTGCTCGCCGCCGCGCTGTCGTCGGTGGCAATCGGCGTGTTGACCCACATCTGGGATCAGCCCCTGCACGTGCCATTCCAGTACGCACACGCGCCGGGTGACGACGAAGAGGACGCAACGCTCGACCTCATGCTGATCAAGAACGTGCACGAAACGGGTTGGTTCAAACACAACCCGCGGCTCAATGCACCGTTCGAGCAGCAGTGGGCGGAATGGCCGATGGGTGGGGATCTGCTCGCCTACACGATCAAGAAAGGAATCGTCGAGGTCACCAACGACGTTCCGCTCACCTTCAACCTCTTCTGGCTCCTGACCTTCCCGATGACCGCGTTCGCCGCCTTCCCGGCACTGCGGTCGCTGCGGGTGTCCTGGTCCGCCGCGCTCGGCGGCGCCGTGCTCTTCTCCTTGGCTCCGTATCATTTCCGCAACGGCGCCGGTCACGAGAACCTCGCCCTCTACGTCGGCATCCCGACGATCGTTCTCCTGTGCATGAAGGTCCTCGGCCCGGACTCGGCGCTCCCGGGCCTGGGAGACCTTCGGCACCGTTACGGATGGTGGCGCATCCGCTGGCTGCTGGCCGGCGTGGTGCTCATCGGCGTCACGGGGATCTACTACCTCGCGTTCCTCCTCTCGCTGATCGGGATGTGCGCCGTGATCGGCGCCATCGCGCGTCGCCGGCCCGGACGACTCCTCCTTGCGTTCGGCGTCGGCGTCATCGGACTCGCCGCCTCGTTCCTCGCCAACCTTCCGACGCTGCTCTTCCGGTGGAGTCACGCCACCAATCTGCTCGGTGTGCCCGACCGCCGGCCCGGTATCTCCGAGGCGTACCCGTTGCGGATCGTGGAGTTGCTCAGCCCCGTGACCCAACATCGTTTCGGACCGTTTGCGTGGCTGGCAGATCAGCTCTATGCACCGAAGCAACGCGGATTCGGGACAGCGATGCTCGGCCTGGCTGGAAGCATCGGGCTGGTCGTAGCAATCGCAGCCGTCGTGACGTGCGCGGCGCGGCGATCACGCGGGCAGGGATGGTCGTTCGAAGCTCGGCTCGGCATCGTGATCGTCGTTGCGCTCGTGATCGGTACGGGCGGCGGTTTCAGCCGCGCCTTCGAACTCACCGGCCTCAGCGGGGTGAGGGCGTGGAGTCGCATCGGGATCGTCATCAGCTTTGCCAGCATCGTGGTGTTCTCCCGGTTACTCGATCGGGTGCGCGTGACATTCACTCGCACCCGATCGCGCCCACTGCCGCGCCTCGCGATTCCGGTGGCACTCGGGCTGGTGGTGGTGTTCGGCGTCGTCGACCAGGCCTCGCCGGCGTTGATTCCGAAACCGCGGGAGGCCGCGTGGCGCGCCGACGGCCGATTCGTCGCCGACCTCGAACCGCGCCTCCCACGCAACGCCATGGTGTTCCAACTCCCCGTCGTCGACTTTCCGGAGCACGGCTCCGTGGAAGACATGTCCGCTCACGACCTCATCAAACAGGGATATCTCCACTCCAAGTCATTGCGGTGGAGCACCGGCGGCATCCGCGGTCGCTCGGGTGAGTGGCAATGGCCGGCGGCGAAGCTCCGCACGAGCACGCTGGTCCGCGGCCTGAGCGCGCTCGGATTCACGGCGGTCATGGTGGACCGCAGGGGATACGCGGACTTCGGCGCTCATCGGGTCGCGGTGCTGAATCGTCTCCTCGGCCCACCGATCGTGCGTGGAGGCGACCGGCTGGCGGCATGGAGTCTTCGTGGTGCTCGAAGGGCGCTTCAGGCGCGATCCAGCGTCGGGGATCTACGCGGCATCGCTCGGCGGTTGCTGCATGCGCCGCGCATTTACCTCTCGACCGACGTCGATCCGATTCGCAACCGCGGCGCGACCCAGCCCGTGTGCCGACGTGCGGACCTCGTCTTCGTCAACCCGAGCCGTGACCCACGTCCAGCGACCCTGGATCTCAATCTGACCCCGCGGGGCGCGATCGACGCGCACGGTCGGCTGCGCTTCCGTGGTCGGTCGATTCCCATCGTGGTCGGCGACCGCGTTTCCGGCGACCCGCCGCGGCCGTCGCAGCTGTTCGTCGGGCTAGTCCTCCCGCCGGGCGAGACCCACGCAGAACTTCAGTTGAATCCACGCGGCGTGCGGTGCGAATCAGTCCAGTTCGATCAGCTCACCACGGTGTCGGTCTCGTTGGTCCCGAGCGACCGCGACTGAATCCGCTCGCCCTCTCAGCCGTGGCAGTGCTTGGTCTTGCGGCCGCTGCCACACGGACACGGATCGTTCCGACCTGCGCTCGCGAAGGCGGTCATCACCTCGCCGGCATGACCTCCACGGCGAATTGCGTCGGCCATGAGTTTCATCACACCGTCGATGTGGGTGAAGAAGTCCAGGTAGCCCGCGCACAGGTGATTGAGACCGGCTTCGCCGGTTGCCGTGCGGGCCACTCGGTTCTTCGGGCACTCACCCCGACACGCGAACAACACCGGACACTCCTGGCACTGGTGCGGGAGCGAGTCGCGCTTGGCGGTACCGAAGGCCCGCTGTTGCGGTGACGCCATGAGCTCCAGCATGTGGGTCTCGGTGATGTTGCCCAGCAGGTGTGCGGGCTCGACGAAGTGGTCGCACGAGTACAGGTCGCCGTTGTGCTCGAGTGCGACCGCGTTGCCGCACGTCTCGGAGAAGATACATAACGCGGGTGGTGCCCCGTACCAGGATGCCAGTGCCGCATCGAACATCTGGACGAACACGTCGCCGACGTCACGCCGAAGCCACTCGTCGAAGATCGAGGTCAGGAACCTCCCCCACGCAGCCGGGTCGACGGAACGATCGGTGAGCTCGTCACTGGTCTCGTCGACGCGTTCGACGATCGGAATGAACTGCATGAAGCGCGCGCCGAGCTCGTCGCGGAAGAACCGGTAGACGTCGAGGGGCGAGTCCTGGTTGGCCGCGTGCACCGTGCAGAGCACATTCCACTCGACGCCCGCACACGTGAGTTTCTCCAAGCCCGCTCGCACCCGCGCGAACGTGGCCCGACCCTGCTTGTCTACCCGGTAGACGTCGTGCAGCTCGGCAGGACCGTCGATGCTGATGCCTACGAGGAACTGCTTCTCCCGCAGGAAGGCGCACCACTCGTCGGTGAGAAGCGTGCCGTTGGTCTGGATCGTGTGGTGCAGCTGCTGGCCGGGCTGCGCGCAGGTTTCGGCGAAGGCCACCGCGCGCCGGAAGAAGTCCAGACCCATGAGGGTGGGCTCGCCGCCCTGCCATGCGATCGTGATCTCCGGAGTCAACTGGGACTCGATGACCTGGCGAATGTAGGTCTCGACCACGGCGTCGGACATCCGGAAACGGTCACCCGGATACAGCGCCTCCTTCTCGAGGAAGAAGCAGTACGAGCAATCCAGGTTGCAGATCGGACCGGACGGTTTGGCGAGCACGTGAAACCCGACCGGTGCGGTCGGCGGTCGATCGGCCGGGAGTTCCGGAGTTGGTGCGCGCCGGCCGAGCGCAACCGGCACGTCCATCATGCGCGGACTTTAGGTCGAGGCGACGCCACCGACCGCGGTCGATGAACTCCGGAGATCGAGGGGGAATCGTTGCTCGCCCTCCGGGATCCCGTTCGCGAACGCGAAGACCATCGTCTGGGTCCCGTACGCCACAAGTCCTTCGGTGGGGTCCCAAAGCTCCATCTCGACCGACGCGTACCCATCCGTGGCGCGCCGAGCAAAGTTGCGGGTCAGCAGGAACTCCGAGCGCGCCACCCCGGTGATGTGGACTGTGAGGTCCGCACTCGGTCCGTACCAGTCGTGGTCGATCGGTTGACCGAGCCGTTGCGCGACGGCCCCGGGCATCATGTCGCAGAGACACACCAAAGCGAGCGGGTCGATGCTGCCGTCCGCGTCGCGAGGGGTCTCGTCGAACCGCTGCAGATTCTGGCGCTCGCTGGTCGTGGGCACGTAGTGCTCCCACGGGGGATGACCCACGACCGGTCGGCCCTCGATGTGGTGTTCCCAGATCGGGAACGGTCCGAAGTCCTCGTCCCATTCGATCCCGTCCGGAATGCCGTCCCGGAATCTCGGCAGCGAGTCCGGGTCTGGAAACACCGGCGGGGTCAGGTCGGTGAACTCGAACCCGGGTCGGGAGGTACCAAAGACGGCAATCGCGGTGAGGCCGGCCTGGCGACCGGGTGTCCGCATCGTGGCGATTACCTGCGCAACCGATCGACCCTGACGCAAGACCGTGACGTCGATCTCGGCCGGTCCGGACTCCACCGGCTCGGCGAAAACGCACGACACCGATCGCAACCGCATCGGAGTGTCGCCGAGCGCGTCGCCCATCGCCCGAGTCGCCGCGGCGAGCGAGATCCCGCCCTGGGGAACGTTCGGTGCGGACCAGGTGGATGGGATGTCGGAGAGGAACCGGCCCGCCACCGACGGATCAGGCACCACCGAAGAATCGCGTTGGAACGCAGACGTCATGCACAGAGCCTGACCGCGCGCACCGCCGGCTCGCCAACGTTTTTCGTCGTTGGTCAGCAGTGCAGTTGCGCGCGGTCAGGTGGTCGAAAGCACCGGAGCCGGTGGGCTCAGTCGCCGGAAGAGTCCGAACCGTCGTGACCCGAGCCCGAACCAGAACCCGAACCACTGTGGCCGGAGTCCGAGCCGTCGTCACCCGACGTGTCCGTGGGGTCAGACGTTGGGACCGACGGCGCGGGAGTTCCCACACCATCGTGGTGGCCGTCGTCGGCCTCGTGGTCACCGGACTGGTCGTCGCCGTTGGTCGCTCCCGGCACCGCCACCGGGTCCTGACCGTGGTCGTCGTTCGCATCCGTGTCGGTCTCATCGACGGTGCCGTCGTGATTGGTGTCGTCGGTGCCACCCGCCGCGGGGGTCGACCCCGGCGCGGATCCGTCGGCCGGCTGCGAGGTCGTGGTCGTCGCGTCGTCGGACTCTTTGGTGTCCTTGGTGTCCGACGTCGAGTCGGTCGAGTTGTCGTTGGCGTCGTCATCGGGAACGTCCACGCCGACGTGCGCGAGGGTGCTGTGGGCAACCCCCTGCACGGAACCGGGCAAGCTGCCGGTGGCGGCCGCTGCGCCCGATGCGCCGATGAGGATCACTCCGGCCGCAGCCGCAGCCTTCATGGTGAGCAGTTTTCCGAGCATGGGGGACCTCCGGGTGGGCGACGGTCCAGGACGGTCCGCCGAACGGCGCGCAACTCGGGCAAGTTCCTCGAAGTCCATCTCCGGCACCGGGCCGGGCGCCGCTGCCGCGGCGAGTACCGACGCGACTGCTCCGTATCCGGGGGGCGCGTCCGCAGCCGGCACCGCTCCGGAGAGCAGGCGTTCGGCCGTGTTGGCGTCGAGGAAGTCATCGTGAGTCATGGCACCTCCGTAATCCCCGGACCTGGTCCGTGCGTTACAGCTTCCCGCGACAAATGTTCGGCGAGGGTTTTCAGCCCTCGATGCGATAGGACCCGGATGTGCCCCGGCGCAAGGTCCAAGACGTCTGCGATCTCGTCGACGGGCAGGCCGGCCACCACCCGCATCAGGACCACGTCCGCCTGAAGCGGAGGAAGCACCGAGCCGATCAGCGCCAGCGCCTCCGCGGTCTCGAAGAGAGCGATGACATCGCCTTCGGGACTCTCGGTACTGATCGGAGTCGGCATGATCGCCGGATCGTGCGGACTCGAGTGATCGCGCCCCTGCCGCCGGAACTCGTTCAGCATGCGGCGCCGGACGATGGTGAAGAGCCAGGCCCGGAAGCCCTTCTCGTCTCCGACAAAGCGGCCGATGCTCTGGGCGACATCCATCCAGACCGAGGCGGCCACGTCTTCGGCCTCACCCGGTACTCGACCGCGCAGAAAGCCCAGCACGCCCGGCGCGAACTCTCGATACAGCGCGGCGAAGCCTTCCTCCTCACCGGCCTGGGCGGCCGCGAGGGCAGGACCGAACTCGTCTCCGCGCACCTCGACGTATCGGCAATTCGCGGCGAAATCTCAAGCGTCTCGGTTGGAGAGCCGGTTCGGTGTTCGCGCGGAACCAGCCGGGCGGGGGCGCCGTCGTGGGCTTTACGCTGCCGGAGTCCAAGGCCCCGTCGAGGAGTTCGTCATGACCGACACCACCTACCCCCGCGAAGAAGTTGAGACCGCGTTCCACGCGTTCATCGCGGCGGGTGACTCCGGCGACTGGAGTGCCTGGGCCGACCTGCACACGGTGGACTGCGAGTGGGTCGAACATCACTTCGGCACCATCGTCGGTCGTGACGCCATTCGCTCGAAGATCATCGAGCTCATGGGTCCGGTGCCGATGATGCAGTTTCCTGTCGAGTGGCACATGATCGATGGCAACCGCGTGGTCTTTCTCCCGTGGCAGGTGTTGCCGGATCCCGCCGGTGGCGACGCCGTCTACCGGTTCGCGTGCATCACCATCCTCGAGTACGCCGGCAACGGCGAATGGTCGCGCCAAGAAGACATCTACAACCCCGCCGAGGGCGAGGCCGTGGTCATGGACTGGATCAGTCACGGCGGCCAGATCGCCGGCGACCCGAACGCCATCGGCCTCGACGTCTGAGGCACCGCGAACGCGCTGGCGCTCCGCTCTAGCCAGTACCGCGATCGTCGAGCCACTCGATCAGGTCGTCGGTGACATCGGCGCGGTTGGTCTCGTTGAACACCTCGTGGCGGGCGTCGAGGTAACACATGAAGCTCACGTCCTCCGCGCCCACCTGCCGGTACGCCTCCACCAGCGCGTGACCGCTCGATTCGCCGCCCACCGGGTCCCGAGAACCGTTCAGAACCAAGATCGGCAACGCCTTGGGGACCGCGTCCGTCGGTCCGCCGACGAGATACGCCATCTCGGCCGCAGGAAAGTCCGGTGAGAAACCGCACCACGGGTCGGCCATGTACTTCGCGACCTCGTCGGCGTCCCGGCTCAGCCAGTCGTACGGCGTGGCTGCGGGCTCGAACTCGGCGTTGAAACTCGTGGGGTCGGGCATCGGCGGCAGCAAGAGCCGCGTACCCGTGAGCACGAGCGCGTGCAGCTCGCTCCCCCATTGCATCGCAAACTTCTGCGCAAGGAACGAGCCCCAGCTGTGACCGAGGAGGACGAACGACAGCACAGGGTGCGCCTGTTGTGCGTGCTGACTCACGGCGTGGATTGCGTCGAGCGTTCCCGCCATCCCCCGTGGACCGAGCGGGCCCTGGCCACCCATGGCCTCGCCGGTGAGGCCGTGGCCGCGATGATCGTCGGCGTAGACGTGGTACCCGGCCGCGTTCAGACTCTGAGCCAGCCGGTCGTACCGCGCACTGTGCTCACCGAGCCCGTGAACGATGTGCAGCACCGCTTTCGGGTCCTCCGCCAACCACCGATGCACGAAGATCGTGACGCCGTCCGGATCGGTGAGGGTGAACTCGTCCATGTCACTCATCCGCACATGTTCGCATGCAGTTGATCACGGACCGACGATCGGTTCAGCCAGGGTCGGCGTGGAGGGCCTGCACCAGCGTTTGTCGTTTGCGCCCTCTGTCAGCCGGTCAGGACCACAAACGCCGAGGTTCCTCGCGCATCCTGCCGGGCTGCGCGATCCGTGTTTCAATCACCTCCCCGACACGCAGGAGATGGACGAGATGACCCACGATCGACGGTTTCGCTTCGGAGTTCACACCTCGGATGCTGCGCCCGGAACCGCTTGGGCCGATGCGGCCCGCCGCATCGAGAGCATGGGATTCTCGACGCTGTTCCTGCGCGACCACTTCGACCGGCAGCTCGGCCCGATCGCGGCGATGGCCACCGCCGCGGCGGCGACCGAACGACTGAACGTCGGGTGCCTCGTCTTCGACAACGACTACCGCCATCCCCTGGTACTCGCGAAGGAACTCGCGACGATCGCGCACTTCTCGGGCGGCCGCGTCGAGGTCGGGCTCGGCGCGGGGTGGATGGCACCGGACTACGAGCAGGCGGGCATGGACTTCGATCCACCCGGTGTGCGCGTCTCGCGCATGGAAGAAGCGATCCCGATCATCAAAAGTCTGCTGAGTGGCAAGGAAGTCCACGCCACCGGCGACCACTACACGATCACCGGTCACACCGCGTATCCCGTCCCCGCCGCGATGCCGCCGACCATGATTGCGGGTGGTGGACCGCGCATGTTGAAGATCGCCGCTCGCGAGGCGGACATCATCGGACTCAACCCGGCGCGCAAATCAAACGCGGCGTGGGAAGACCAGAACTTGCCTGACGCCACCGCCGACGCGACCGACCGAAAGATCAGATGGATCCGCGACGCGGCAGGGACGCGGTACGCGGACATCGAGATGTCGATCGTCGTGCCGTTCGTGATCGTGACCGACGATCGGGAAGGCACTGCGGCGGCGATCGCCGGCTCGCTCCCGCCCGACGCGGCCGCGGACCTGACGGCGGACGGGGTACTCGCAAGCCCGCACGTGCTCATCGGGTCGGTCGACCAGATCTGCGCCACGATCAACGAGCGTCGTGACCGCTGGGACCTCTCGTACTACGTGTTCAACGACGATTCGATCGACACGGTTGCGCCCATCGTGGAACGATTGACCGGTACGTGACCCGGCACTCGGTCCGGCCCCATATGCACCGCTCGAAGGAGAACGTCAATGGCGCATGACCTGGTGATCGCGAACGGCATGGTGGTCGACGGCACCGGCGCGCCCGCACGTCATGCCGACATCGGGATCGACGGTGATCGCATCACCGCAATCGCCGAACCGGGCACGCTCGGCGGCGCACGCCGCACGATCGACGCCGACGGCCGGTACGTGACGCCCGGCTTCGTCGACCTCCACTCCCACCTCGACGCACAGATCGGCTGGGACCCACTGATGTCGTCGTCGTGCTGGCACGGCGTCACGTCGGTGGTGATGGGTAACTGCGGTATGACCTTCGCGCCGGTTCGGCCCGGTCAGGCCGGCGTGCTCGCGGGGGCGATGGAATCGGTCGAGGACATTCCTGCGTCGTGCATCCTCGAGGGGCTGCCGTGGAACTGGGAGTCCTACGGCGAGTACCTCGACGTGATCGACGCGATGCCGAAGGGCATCAACACCGGCGGGTACGTGGGTGACGTGGCGCTGCGTACGTACGTGATCGGCGACCGCGCGTGCGACCAGGACTACGCGGCCACCGAGGACGAGCTCACCGCGATGGCGCACGAGGTGGAGTCCGCGCTCGAGGCGGGTGCGCTCGGCTATTCGATCTCGCGTTCACTCACTCACCGCGTGCCGGACGGCCGGTGGGTGCCGGGTACCTGGGCGGACCCGAAGGAGTTCCTCGCGATCGCGGAGCCGCTCGGGCGTTTGCAGCGGGGCGTGATCGAGTGCGCACCCCGGTACAACGAGACCGACGGCTCCACCTCGCGTGCGGACGAGGAGATGGCCTGGATCGCGGAGCTGAGCCGCACCCTCGGTCGGCCGTTCACGTTCAACCTCATGCAGATGCGTTCCCTCGGCGATCACTACCGACGCGTGCTCGAACTCGCGGTCGACGCCAATGCACACGGCGCGCAACTCCGTCCGCAGACCACGCCTCGCGGCATCGGCGTACTCTTCGGACTCGCGGCGAACACGCCGATCGACAACTTGGGTGCGTACGCGCCGCTTCG
>JANLTQ010000009.1:0-3781 GCA_031363005.1 Acidimicrobiia bacterium
GTCGAGGTACTCCCAATAGTTCCGCCACGACATCCACCGCTTCGCGGCCCACAGGTGCTCGGTTGTGAGGATCTGCATGGCGCCGAGTCCCCATCGCCGGCGTTGTAACAGGTACTGATCGGGGGTCGCCGGCGCGAGCCCCAAGGCCAGGGTCTGACGGTGGTAGGCGGTCTTCCATCCGGCGCGGATGAGCTTGATCGTCGTGTGCATGTCTTCGGTGATGGTCTCGGTCGCGACCCCACCGACCTGCTGGAGCGCGGCAACGCGCACGAGCGAGGTGGAGCCACACCAGAACGGTCCGACTCCGGCGTGCTGGCGGGATGCCATGAGGACGTTGAAGAACAGTCCTTGCTCGCCCGTGTGGCCGTCGTCGTCGAACGCGCCATGGTTGTAGAACTGCTGCGGACCCTGCACGAGCGCGATCAGCGGATCGTCGAACCATCCGAGCGTCGCGGTCAAGAAGGTGGGCATGGGAACGTGGTCGCAGTCCAGGACCGCGATGATCTCGGTACGTTCGACGTTGTCGGACGTCTCTTCGCCGGCCATGAGCGCCAGCGCGTGGTTCATGTTCCCGGCCTTCGCGTGTTCGTGAGTCTCGCGGCGCACGTATCGCGCGCCGAGTTCTCGACACACGTCCTCGACCCAAGGTCGGTCTCCGTCGTCGAGTACCCAGGTTTCGTGTACGGGTTCGATCGCGCAGGCCGCCGCGATCGTCGGCACGATGACCTCCGCCGGTTCGTTGTAGGTAGGGATGAAGATCGCCGTCTTGAGCGACTTGGAGTTCGGACCGATGGGTGCGGGTACCTCGCAATCGAGACTCCATAAGGTCACGGCCTTCAGGATCAGGCCGAAGACCGGCAATGCCTCGAACGCGATCAGGGTGTACGCAACGCTGCGGTTCCAACCCCCCGTGGGAAGCGTGAAGGCCAGACGCCACGTGTGGTAGGCCAAGAGTGCGCCGACGGCAACAACGCCACCGGTGCGAGCCAGGAGTTTCTGTCGGCGTGGTTCGGGCTCGGGGCCGGACATCTCCGAAGCCCAGGGCGCGATGGATCGAGGTGGCTTCCACAAGCTCATGCGGCGTGTATCGACGCCGGCCCGGGCTGGTTGACTGCGGTGTCCGGAACACAGAAAGAAACAAAAACCGCCGACCGTCGCCAGTGGTGCAGAGCGGAGCCGACTGGGTCGGAAGTCCCGCCCGGTCAGGACTTTCGTCACGAGTTCGGGGTCTCTTGCCATATCGAGTCGTTCGCTTGGCCTCTTCCTTGCCGACCCGGGGTTACACCTGATGGAAGACATTCGGTCGTTCCCTCTGGAAGGTGAGTCATGAGATCCACGAAGCTGTTCACACGAATCGCGGGCGCTGCGCTCGTGACAACGCTGGTGTCGGGCGGCGCGCTGTTCGCCCAGCCCGCGGGAGCGGCCGTCGGTCCGACGACGGTGACCGTGAGTTCCACTGCGAACCCATCAGTCGCGGGCCAAGCGGTCACGTTGAAGGCCAAGATCGTCGACCCGACGATCCCAGTGGCATCGATCGCCGGTTCGGTCGCCTTCATGGATGGAGCGACCACGATCGGGACGACCGCCACCATCCGGTCTGGCACCGCCACCTTCGCCACCCGGACACTGAGCGCCGGGTCGCACGACATCACCGCGTCGTTCACGTCGACCGGCGGTAGCACCACGACCTCAGCGCCGATAGTGCAGACCGTCAATGTCGCCAGCACCACGATCACGCTGACGTCCTCGAACCCGAACGCGCACTACGGCGACGCCGGGAAGATCACGGCCGTGGTGAAGGCGATCGCACCGGTCGCCGGCATTCCGACGGGCTCGGTCGACTTCTCGGTGGACGGTGGGTACTTCTGGACCGCCGACCTCAACGCGCAGGGCAAGGCGACCCTGGCGCTGACTGACCTGTATCCCTTCTACAACGCAGGCACCCACCAAATCACGGCGACGTATGCGGGTGACGCCAACTACAACCCCTCGACCACGGCGAGCCCGCTCGCCCAGACACTGATCGGCATCTCGACCGAGCCCATCACCACGATCACCCTCAATGCCAACGGCCTCCCCGTCTTCAACCCTCGGTTGTTCACGATGAGCTCGTGGAATCCGGTGGGCTGCAACGTGACGATCTTCAACAACACGCCGAACACGCTGTCGCTGGCCTACGGCACCCCCGGAAGCTGGAAGCGTCTCCCATTCGGCACGATCACCCCCGGGACCTCGAGGGGTGTCGGCGTCGGCATCGCCAACTACACCGGCTACTTCACCACCACCGCGAACTTGAACAACTACGTGGCCATCCGCTGCATCTGAGCATCCCCAGCATCTTTGTGCGACGGCTTCGAACCATCACGCGTTGAGGGTGAGGAGGAGGACGGTCGACGTCACCACGAAAGGCACCGCGAGAAGAAGCGTGAATCGCGTGCCGAAGGCCCGGCCACCGACCGCGAACGCGACGATCACCTTGGAAGTGGTGTTGGTAAGAAGGGCGAGGCCGCCGGCCAGCAGGGTCGTGTGCATGGAGAAGCTGCCTGTGCCGGCGAGCGTCGCGACAGAGAGGACGGCGGCGTGGACGTCGGCGAATCCCGCGATGCCGGCCGCCAGCGTGGGCAGCAGCCGGAGCATGACCGATCGGTTGGCGACCGCGGTCACCAACCCGAGCTGGATGAACGTGGCGCCGGATGCGAGGAGCGCTCCGGCCACGGCGCTGGAGCGGAACGCGGGATCGACGCGAGCGCGGCGACCGAGAGCTGCGGTGGTCGCCGTGGCGGAGATATCCCACCGGCGAACCCCGTGATGAGCAGCCCCCGTTCCGGACCGAGCGCCCGGACCGCGACGTAGCCGACCCAACCCAGCCCGGTGACGGCCACGACGAGGAGCCAGATCTTCGACGGGTTGAGCACCCCGTAGGGCCCCATGGCCCGGTCCGGGAGGAGTGGGAGTACGACGAAGGCGATGACGAAGAAGCGCAGGGCTCCGAGACCGATCGCGGTGCCGATCAGATACGGCCGGAATCCGGCGAGCATGAGGTCGGCGAGAACCATCCCGCGTGTCATCGGCACCGCCCGGGGCTGCCGGAGCCGGCAGGGGCCATCACAGGGATCGCGAGGATCGCTCCCAAAATCGCGACCCGGAGCCACGCGGCGCGACGGCCAAGATGCCGTTCGGCGTCACGGTGATCAGGCAGAGTCCGAGTCATCTGCATGGAAGCCTCGCCGTGCCGTGCGTTCCAGGCCAGAGGCCAACTGCCCTGTCCTCCCAGGACCTTGGGGACGGGCATTTTGGAGCTGGATCAAGCGAGGTCTTCGAACTCCGCGAGCCGTTGCGTGGTCGCTTCGAGGAGCGGGGCGTACAGGTCGGGATACTGATCGAGCAAGCGCCGGAAGTCCTGGCGGTCGATGACCTCGATGGTCATGTCGGTCGTGGCAACGACCGACGCGTTCCGGGGTTGGTCCAGCAACAGTGCGGTCTCGCCGAAGAAGGTGCCCGGTCCCCGGGTGGCGATGACCTCACCGTCGTGACGGACCTCCGCCTCGCCGGTGACGACGAGGAAGAACTCACGACCCGTCTTACCCTGCTGGATCAGCTCCCGGCCCGACGCCACGTCGACCGTCGTCACCAGCGCGTCGACGGCTCCCAGCTGCTTGGCTGACAGGTTCCGGAACAGCGGGATCTTGGCCAGACGATCGGTACCGGCCCGGTGCTTCATCGTGCCCCCCGTCGTTGCCGAGTCGACGATCCACTCTAACCAGCGGGCGGTTATACCGAC
>JANLTQ010000038.1:0-2216 GCA_031363005.1 Acidimicrobiia bacterium
GCGACCGTGCTCGCCCAGGCCTGGGTCGTGTACGCCGTGCTCGTCGCGGTGCTCGGAGTAGTCGGTGCGATGGTCGGGATCGCGCACGTCGTGCGCGAACGACGCACGCCCGGCGCCCGACCGGGCGCGTTCGGCGCACTCCTTCTGACCGTGGCCGTGCTCGGTGTTCTCTGGCTCCCGCCCGCGCTCGACCAGATCACCCACGACCCGGGAAACCTGACCGACCTCACATCGATGGACCGCCAGGGTTCCGCAGCTGGGTTGCGGGACGGGTATCGGGCAGTCGCGATCCAGTTCGGCACCGAAGCGCCATGGTTTCGCGGTGAGTTCGCACGACCAGACTTTCAGTCGACGGTCGACCTCGGCGCTGGTGACGGTGTCCCGTGGGCGCTCCTCGCGTTCGTTGCCGCGGCAGTGACCGCCGCACGCCGGCGATCCCGTGGCGCCGCCGGGCTCAACGTGGTGGTCGCTGCGGCCGTCCTCGGGGGGATCGTCACCTGCGCGCTGATCTTCGGCGGAATGTTCGTGTGGATCGTGGAGCCCGATCGCATC
This sequence comes from Acidimicrobiia bacterium, assembly GCA_031363005.1. Lineage (GTDB taxonomy): Bacteria > Actinomycetota > Acidimicrobiia > IMCC26256 > JAENVU01 > JAENVU01. The sequence continues at coordinate 553 of JANLTQ010000038.1, forward strand.
CTCGGGATGATGCTGTGGTTCGCAGTTGGATTCTCGATCGTCGCCGCGCTGCGCCCGGCGTCACGACGGATCGCCACCCGAGTCGCGGCGCCAGTCCTCGCCATCGGGGTTGTGGCGATTTCGGTTGCGCTGAGCGTCGATCTCATCCGCGAACCCGACGACGCCGGCCGCCTCGCCGAGACGGTGGCCCGGCTCGCCCGAGATGCGCGCGGCCAATCCGGACTCCGCGATCCGGTGCTCGTCACCTCCACGATTCGAGACGTCGGTCAGGACGGCAACTGCTGCGCGCCGATCCTCGCATCCGTCCTCACTCGCAGTGGCACGGACGTCGTGGTTCCCGCGAACCAGGGACGCCGCTACGGCACTCATCGAGCGCGTCCGGGTTCAGCTCGTTCTGCGCTGCTGCTGACTTCATACCTGACGCCGAGACCGCCGGCGCGACCCGGCTTCGTACTCGCCGGAACTGCGGATCCACTGAAGCGACGGGAGCGCGCCGAGGTCGAGGCGATTCACCGGCAGCTCGTGCGACTCATCGGCCCTGATGCGAGCCTTGACCAGGTCGCGGCCGCCCAGAAACGGTCGCCGGAAGTCGCGCGTCTGCTGCGGTCACAAGCACGACTGCCCGGCCTTCCACGACTGGCTCTGTACCTTCGCCGGCTCGCCGGTCCGGTCCCGCCGTGAGCATCGCCATCGCTCGGGTTGCGCAGACCCGATATGGCGGGCAAAAGGTTCAGACCTTGGACTTCGTGGCGACGAGGACAGCCCAGCCCGACGCGGGTTGTGATGCGGTGGCCTCGGTAAAGGACGGACGGACCTCCACCGCGAAGCCGATGGTCTCGAGCGCGACCGTCACCGCGGTCACGTCGTAGAGCACCAAGTGGTACTCCTCGTCCACGCGGCGATAGCGGCCGTCGGCCTCGCGGTTCAGGATGACGACGCGCCGACCCAGGCGGTAATCGGATTCGCCTGGCGTGCATACCGAGCAACCAGGTGTCGCGATCGTGAAAGACGTGTCGAACGTCGGCCCCGAAGTTACGTCCCGGCGTCGAGATGTCGAAGGCGAGGTCGATCATGTTGGCCGAGAGATCGATACCGTCAACTGCGTATCCGGCGGCGAGGAGTGCCGCAGCAAGGATCCCCGATCCGCAGCCGCTCAGATCGCGTCGGCGCGGAGCAGCGCGTCGATGCCGCCGTCGACGAACAGGATCGAGCCGTGCACGTACGACGCCGCGGGTGAGAGCAAGAACTCGATGACTGACGCGATCTCGTCGGCCGAACCGATCTCGCCGGTCGGCACCGGAAGCGCCTCGATGAGCGGACCGAACACCGGGTCGTCGAGGCCTTGTTGCAACAGCGGCGATCGGAACGGACCGGGGGCGACGGCGTTGATACGTACACCGCGCCCGCCCCACTCGCTCACTCGGTGGCGGACTGCGCGTGCGATCGCAACTTTGCTGGAGGCGTACACGGTGTTGCCGGGAAGGTCGGCCGCGAGCGATCGAGCGCTCGCCTCGTCGCCGTCCATGAACGCGGCGACGAGTTCGGGTTTGACGGTCGGGTCGATGGTCGTGGAGTTCGACGAAATCGCGACGGTCGCCGGCGCGTTGCCCCGCGCCAGGGCCTCGAGACAACCGTCGAGGAAGGCCAACACCCCGAAGTAGTTG
>JANLTQ010000051.1:0-1567 GCA_031363005.1 Acidimicrobiia bacterium
CGAAGTCGCGGCCGATCACCGCCGCGAGTGACAGGAGCCGCTCCGTCTCGGCGCCGAGACCGGCGATGCGCCGCCCGACGACCTCCTTCACACTCACCGGTAAACCGACCGTGCGGACATCCACGTCACCGACCCACCGTCCGGCTTCGTCCTGGTAGATCGCGCCGGACTCGGCGAGGTGGCGGAGGATCTCACCCACGAAGAACGGGTTGCCGTTCGTCTCCGCCAGCACCGCGTCACGCAGGGCGAGGCCTTCGTCGGTCATCTCGTGACCCGCGTTCCGCTCCAACAGGTCGAGCACGTCGAGGTCACTCAACCCTCGCAGGTTGATCCGATCAGTGCCGCCCTGACGGTGCAACGCGGCGAGCAGGTCTGCGATCGGATGGTCGACGCCGACTTCCGAATCGCGAAACGTGCCGAGAATCCCCACCCGCAGCGGACGGTCCGACATCACGACTTGGCGCAGCAGCTGCACCGACGGGCGATCCACCCAGTGCAGATCGTCAAGGACCAGCAGGATCGGTGTGGTCGCGGAGAGTCGTGCGAGCAGGTCGATCACACAACCGAACAGCAAGACCCGTTCGGTGTCGCCGTCCTCCGCCGGCGCGAGCTCGACCGGGACCCTCCGACCCAACTCCGGCACCAGTCGCGCAAGATGCCCACCCCGTTCGGCGACATGCTCGGTCAAGACCGCTTCGGGCGCTACCGCGACCAGCTGGCCGAGCAGCTCGATCCACGGCTGGTACGGGATCCCCAGATCCTCATCGCTCCGCCCGTAGACGACCACGCCACCACCGTCGTACACATGCTCTGCGAAACGGGCCGACAACGCCGTCTTGCCGATCCCCGGCTCGCCCGCGAGGAGCATCACCCGACGCGCGCCGTCCGCGCCGACGGCCTTCCACGCCGTCTCCAGCAGCTCCCGCTCCGCCGTACGGCCTACGAAGTTCGGCGCGACCGCGGACGCAAGCCGGGCCGGAAGCGGTGGCCGCACGTCGTACGCCACGACCGGAGACCACACCGCGCGGAACGTCTCCACCGGCTCGTCCAGGCCTTTCAGCTCCAGCGCGCCCACGGGCTCCAGCTCCACGCCACTCCGTGAGCGCGCCAGCATCCGGACCATCTCCCCGACGAGGATCTCGCCGCCGGCCGCCCGAGCGCAGAGCCGTGCCGCTTCCACCACCGGCACGCCGAAGTAGTCGCCGTCGTCCACGTCGGCATCACCCAGTGAAATGCCCACCCGGATCAACAGGGCGTCCGCAGCCTCGCGGTTGCGCAGCTCGAAGGACCGTTGGATCTCCACCGCCGCCGAGACCGCGTCGACGGCACTGGGAAACACCACCATCAGGCCGTCACCCAGGTTCTTCACCTCACGGCCACCGTGCGGCTCGACCGCCGTCCGCAAGAGGCCGAAGTGCTCCCGACGCAGCGCCTCCGCCGCGCGCTCCCCGACGCGCGACAACAACTCGGTGGAACCGACCAGATCGGTGAAGAGAACGGTGATCGTCTCCGTCGCCATGATCAGCCTAGCCTTTCAAGGACGGCGCGCGCGTCACCCTCGACATAG
>JANLTQ010000078.1:0-1963 GCA_031363005.1 Acidimicrobiia bacterium
GCAGCCCTCTGGCTCGCCGGCGAGAATGTGCGCAGCGTGCAGTCAGTCGTACGCCAAGGGCCGCTCTTCTTTGAGGCGCCGACCGCGGCACTCTGGGAGTACGAGCGCGACGACCTCCTCGGTCTGATGGAGGTCACGTACGCACCGAACATGTTCTTGCGCTCCGAGTTCTTCGGTGCCGACGAGTTCTTCGAGATCCAAGGATCCGACGGCTTCATCTGGGTGACCAGGTACACCGGCCAGATGCTCGACTTGCCGCCGGTGATGCTCTATTCCGCCGACGGCACGACGACGTCGTTCAGCGATGTCGACGCCAGCTGGACGAGCAGCATGTCGGGCGCGTCGAAGCACTTCGTCGACTCGTTGCTCGCCGGGACACAGCCCGACATGGACGGCGAGCTTGCGATCCAGACGCTCCAGCTCGCCTTCGCCGTCTATCAAGCGTCGAACGAGCGCCGACCCGTCGATCCCAGCACGATCGAGACGTCCGTATCGCCGCCGTGGTGGCCCATCTACCCATCGAAGGGTTGACGCGCGTGGCCTTCGACCCCATTGCGTCCGCGACCGTCCCGATCGCGGAGCACCGAGAGCCAGCGTTCGTCCACGAGGAGCAGAACGTCGCCGCGCGCCAACGACTCGACGACTATGTGGCCACGCACGGCCGCCGTCCGAACATGCTCGTCATCCTCTTCGACGACGTCGGTTGGGGCGACTTCGGCTGCTACGGCGGTGGGGTCGCGGTCGGTGCACCGACGCCGAACAACGACCGACTCGCGCGAGAGGGCGTGCTCCTCACATCGTGTTACAGCGAACCCACTTGCAGCCCGGCGCGCGCGTCGTTGATGACCGGGCGCCTCCCAATGCGGCACGGGCTCTTGCGCCCGCCGATGTACGGACAGCCGGGCGGCCTCGATGGCGAGGTCACGATCGCCCAGCTCCTCGGCGATGCCGGGTACGTCACCCAGGCCGTCGGCAAGTGGCACATGGGGGAGAACGCGGAGTCGCAACCGCAGCACGTCGGCTTTGACGACTTCTACGGCTTCCTCTCCGTCAGCGACATGTACACCGAGTGGCGGGACCCGTACTTCTTCCCGGAGATCGTCTACAGCGAGGAACGCACGCGCTGGATCGAGAATGCGGGGTTCAACAAGTGCTTCGTCCACGCCGAGAAGGGGGGCGAGATCGAAGAGGTCGAGGAGGTCACGATCCCGGTGCTCTCGTTGCTTGACGACAAGTGGTGCCAATACTCCCAACGGTTCATCGAGCGGATGGCCGGTGGCGATCAGCCGTGGTTCCTCTACCACTGCACGCGCGGGACGCATTTCGACAACTGCCCGCATCCCGATTGGCTCGGAAAGTCACCCGCGAAGCATCCGTACAAAGACGCGCTCATGGAGTTGGACGACATCGTCGGCCGGTTGGTGCAGACGCTCGAGGACACCGGCCAACTCGACGACACCTTGATCTTCATCACGTCGGACAACGGGCCGGAGATGGAGACCTGGCCCGACAGCGCGTACTCACCCTTCCGTTCCGCGAAGGGCAGCACCTGGGAAGGTGGCCAGCGTGTTCCCGGCGTCGTGTACTGGCGCGGGACGATCGAGCCGGGTCAGGCGACCGACGGCATCTTCTCGTTGCTCGACTGGTTCCCGACGTTGCTGCGGTTCGCCAACGCGACCGACACCACCCCCGACGACCGTTATATCGACGGCGTGGACCAGACGGCGTTTCTCCTCGGTGACGACACGCCGTCGAACCGCAAGTACCTCTACTACTGGCTCGGCACCACGTTCTCCGCCGTGCGCTGCGGGGAGTACAAGATGATGCTCGCGTCCACCTCCGACGACGATCGCGACATCCAGAACTCGGGGGGATTCAGCGGCGTCACGCAGAAGTACACCTACTCGCGGCTCTACAACCTGTACTTGGACCCGAAGGAACAGCACTCCTACATGATCCGCAA
>JANLTQ010000094.1:0-1728 GCA_031363005.1 Acidimicrobiia bacterium
CGTACGCGATGGAGGGTGCGATCTTCGTCACCGGTGCCGCGATCCAGTGGCTGCGGGACGAACTCCAGATCATCACCAGCGCCGACGAGATCGGGCCCCTCGCAGCCAGCGTCCCTGACGCCGGTGGAGTGGTGTTCGTCCCTGCGTTCACCGGGCTCGGATCACCGTATTGGGATCCGTACGCACGCGGGACCGTCCTCGGGCTGACGCGCGGTTCGGGACGCGCGCAGTTGGCTCGTGCGGTCATCGAGGCGATCGCGTACGAGACCGCTGATGTCGTGACCGCCGTGCGCGCCGCGTCCGGCACCGAACTCTCGGAGCTTCGCGTCGACGGTGGTGCGAGCGTGATGGACGTCCTCTGCCAGTTCCAGGCCGACGTGCTCGGCGTCACCGTGCGCCGCCCCGCGGTCCAGGAGACCACCGCGCTCGGCGCGGCCTATCTCGCGGGCATCGCCGAAGGTGTGTGGACGGGACCCGCCGATGCCGCGAGCGCGTGGCGCGAGGAAGGCGCATTCGCCCCGTCGGGCAATGCCGCCGACATCGACGCGCGCCTCGCCACCTGGCACCGAGCGGTCGACCGTTCACGCAACTGGTCCCAGGACTGACTGCCGCGAACGCAGCGAACCGACGCGTGAAATGCAAGCCCCGGCTTGCGTATCTGGTGCGAGTTGGCTGTGAGGACGCGGTCAGCTGGCGGCTGACTCCAGGCGGGAGACGACAGTCGCAGGATCGGGGAAGTCGTGTCCGCCGGGGGCGTCGGACTTTCCGGCGTAGGTGTCGCGGTACTCGTAGCCGGACAGTTCACCGATCTCGAACATCAACTCGTCGGTGATCTGACGCAGTACGAGCCGATCGTCGCTGCGATCCTGGTAGTGGCCCATCGACAGTGGCGGACCGAATCGGATCGTCACCTTCCGAAAGAGTCGCGGCAGCTTGGCGTTCGTGGGCTGACATTCGTCCGTCCCGATCAAACCAACGGGCACGATCGGTGCTCCCGTTGCCATCGCGAGACGTGCGACACCCGTCTTGCCCTTGTGCAGCAGGCCGTCCCGAGTCCGGGTGCCCTCGGGATAGATGCCGAACACTCCACCCGCCTCGAGCACGTCGGTCGCTGCTGCGAGTGCACCTTCGGAGGCGCTGCCACCTTCGCGCCGGATCGGGATTTGGCCGACGGCCCGAAAGAACCACGCCGTCTTCGGATCGTCGAAATATTCAGCTTTCGCCACGAAGGTCACGCGCCGCCGGACGATGAGCGGAATGAAGATCGAGTCGAGAAACGATCGATGGTTCGACGCCAGGATGACCGGGCCGCGTGCGGGCAGGTGCTCACGACCCTCGACCCGGATCCGGTACACGACTCGCAGGATCGGAGTCAGGATCACTTTGACAATCCAGTAGGCCATTCACATCCCCCGAGTTCCGGGTCCTCACCCTAGGAGAACCGCACCCGTCGCGTGCAGCCCTCACCCGAGTTTGGTGAGGGCCTTTCGGATGCCTCGGATGGCCTGGCCGATTCGCTGTTCGTTCTCCACGAGCGCGAAGCGCACAAACCCTTCGCCCCCGGGGCCGAAGCCCACTCCCGGCGCCACCGCGACCTTGCCCTCCTGCACCAGCATTTTGCAAAACTCCAGGCTGCCCATCTCGGCGTACGGCTCCGGCAGCGGCGCCCACACGAACATGGTCCCGCGGGGTTTCTCGATGTGCCATCCGATGCGCGCCAGACCGTCG
>JANLTQ010000109.1:0-8881 GCA_031363005.1 Acidimicrobiia bacterium
CGTGTTCGTCGCCGGGTTGGAGAAGGGGCTCGTCCCGATCTCGCACGCGAGTGGTGACTCGGCCGCCTTGGACGAGGAACGCCGATTGCTCTACGTCGGGTTGAGCCGGGCGCAGCGCGAACTGCACGTGTCGTGGGCTGCGCAACGCGACCGCGGTCCACGCGTCAGTACCCGGACGCCGAGTCCCTACCTCGCCGAGATCGAACGGGCGATAAGCGGCGCGGACGAGCCGCCGATCGATGCCGAAGTCAATCGCCGCAACGCGCGCCAGGCCAAGGTTGCGCTCGACGCGCTCTCCGATTCGGAACTGTCACCGCTCGACCGTCAACTGTTCGACGCGTTAGTGGACTGGCGACGTGCGGTCGCGCGCGCCGCCGGGGTGCCGGCGTACGTGGTGTTCGACAACAAGGCACTCCGCGCGGTGGCGGGAGCGCGGCCGACCACGGGCTCGGCGTTGTTGGCGGTCCCCGGCGTCGGTCCGGTGAAACTCGAGCGCTACGGCGCCGCGTTGCTCGAGATCGTCAGCGAATCCGAGACCGCCGCTCCCTGAATTTGCGCTGCGCAGCGGCCGAATCCGCGGTCCGAACCGCTACCGTCGGCGTGTGCATCGCTTCAATGCCGAGACCGACGAGATGGCCCGCCTCTGCTTCGAGTACGCCACCGAACGGCTCCGAATGGACCCGGTCCCGCTCGATCATCCGCAGTCACTCGCGGACCTGACCGCCGCGGTCGGTGCCACCATCAACGCCGAGGGCCACGACCCGGAGCTGGTGATGGGATGGTTTCGCGATGTCCTCGCACCGGCGTGCATCTCGGCGGACAGCCCCTCGTTTCTCTCGTTCATTCCCGTCGCCCCCACCAAGGCGAGTCAGCTCTTCGACGTCGTGGTGTCGTCCTCGGCGATTTGTGCGAGCGACTGGCTCGAGGGTGCCGGCGCGATCTACGCGGAGAATCAAGCATTGCGTTGGGTCGCCGACCTCGCGGGGATGCCCCCCGAGGCGGGCGGTGTGTTCGTGTCCGGCGGCTCGGCCGGCAACCTCTCGGCCTTGGTCGCAGCCCGGGCGACCGTGGCGGAACGGCGAACTCGCCCCGTGCGCTGGCGCGTGGCCCTCGCCGATCAGGCGCACTCGTCGTTGGTGAACACCTTGCGCATCATGGACGTCGATGCACTCACCGTCCCGACCGGTCCCGATGATCGACTCACCGGTCCCGCGCTGCGCTGCGCGCTCGACGCCGATCCGGATTCCGGTTCGATCTTTGGCGTCGTCGCCACCGCCGGCACGACGAACACCGGAACCGTGGATGACCTCGCGGCCATCGTCGACGTTGCGCACGAGCGCGGCCTCTGGGTCCACGTTGACGGCGCGTACGGACTCGCCGGTCTTGCCGCGCCGAGCATCCGAGAGCGCTTCGCCGGCATCGAACTCGCCGATTCGTTCGTCGTCGATCCGCACAAGTGGTTGTTCGCGCCGTTCGACTGCGCGGCGCTCGTGTATCGGAACCCTGAGACTGCGCGCCACGTCCACGCGCAGATGGCGCCGTACCTGGACTCGATGCGCGCCACCGAGGAGTGGAACCCGGCGGACTACGCCTACCACCTCACTCGCCGAGCACGCGGCCTGCCCTTCTGGTTTTCGCTCGCGGTACACGGCACGGACGCGTATCGCGACGCGGTCGAGAAAACGCTCGAGATCGCGCGGGACGCAGCTCGCCGGATCGACGCTGCCCCGCACCTCGAGTTGCTCCGGGAACCGGAACTGACCGTCGTGTTGTGGCGGCGCACCGGTTGGACCCACGACCAGTACTACGAGTGGTCCAACGCGATGTTGCGTGACCAACGCGCCTTCGTGATGCCCACCACCCTGCACGGCGAGACGATCCTGCGCGCGGTCTACCTCAACCCGGAGTCCAAGCCCGCGGTGACCGACGACATCATCGCCTCCCTCGCCTGACTCAGCCCGCCGGGAGACTGCTCGGTCAGGCATGACGATTCGGGTTTGCTCACCCAGATTCGGCACAGCCCGCGAGCGCGTCGAGCTCGGAAATGGCGAGAGCCAACGCGCCGTCGTAGGTGAAGGCAGACCCCGAACGCTTCGCGGCTTCGAACTCATCGCCGGTGAGCGACGCCGCGGCGCGTTCCAACGCGTCGTGGCGGGCTTGGACGACATCGCCGATGATCAACAACGTCAACCCCGTGGCCTCACAATGCGCGTCCAGCGCGACTGCAGGAGCGAATCGATCGGCATGTGCCATCAGCACCACGGCCTCGGCGAATCCGCCGTAGAGCGCGCGCCGGTCACCGCTGTGGTCCGAGTGGTTCAACATCGCCGTCGCGAATCGTGCGCTGAGTGGCCAATCACCGGTCTCCGCGGCGGTCCGACCCGCCGCCCGCAAGGTCTCTGCGTAAATCACATCACTCGCGCCGGCTTCCTTCAGTTCGATCGACTGGGCGAAATACTCGAGCGCCCGTTCCCGATCGCCGGCCGCGAGGTACACCTGACCCAACGTGCTGGTGGATACCGCAACCGCGGTCAGGCTCCCCGACTGCTCCGCGAGTTCCAGCGATCGGATGGCCACCGGTTCCGCCAGCGCGAGGTGATCGGGATCGAAGAGCGAGAACGACGCCACTGCCGCCTGAAGGTTGGCGAGATCCACCGGATTGCCTTCCACCAGTTCGAGCGCGGCGATCGCGTGCTGCAGCATCGGAATCGGGCTCGCTCCACCTTCCACAACATCGAGCAAGGCCAAGGCCACCGGTGCGAGCGCGGGCGCGGGCGCACTGGGCTCGAAGGAGTCGGCGAGGGCTTTGGTTGCAAACTCGCGCGCCTGAGCGAAGTCGCCCTCATCGATCGACTGCCACGCCGCGGCCGCGAAAATCGCACCGCGCTGGGCCGGGTCCGTATCGCCAACCAGCGGAGCCGCTTGGGTTGCCCAACCTCCAACGCCCATCGTCTTCTGCATCGTCGATTCACGCGCGAGCGCGGCAATGATTCGGAACGCAAACTGCGCTTCATGCTGTTGGTCCATCGACCACAGCGTGGCGGCGCGAATGTTGTCGAGCTGCCGGACGAGTTCACGACGACTGGCGAGCTCGTCGGGTCCAACGCAGTGCGGGCCGACGCGCTCGGCGAACTCGGCGTAGTACCCCGCGTGACGCGCCCGCCAGGTATCGCCCTCCGCGCCGGCGTCGAGGATCTCTCGCGCGTATTGGCGCAAGGTTTCGAGCATCGAGTAGCTCGTGGCGTCGTCGACGGACTCGGCCACCACCATCGACTTGGCAATCAGGCTTTCCACGGTATCGACCACTTCCCAGCCGTCGATCCGATCGTCACATGCCGTGGCCGATGCCGCTTCCGCGCTGAACGATCCCGAGAACACGCTGAGGCGGGCGAACACGGCCTGCTCCGTTTCGCTCAGCAACGAGTACGACCACGACACTGCGGCGCGCAAGGTCTGGTGGCGTTCGATCGACCGACGGCGAGTTCCGGTGAGCAGCCGAAATCGCTCGTCGAGCTTCGATGCGATTTCGGCCGGGCTCATCGCGACGACTCGCGCGGCCGCCAGCTCGATCGCCAGCGGAATGCCATCGAGACGACGACAAATCTCCGAAACGGCGGCTCGGTTGCGATCATCCAGCGCGAACCCGCCGCGGGCCGAACGCGCACGGTCCACGAACAAGAGCTCCGCGTCCGACGTGGGACTCCCCGGCGCGCCCGATCCGAGCGCCAACGGGCGCAAGGGAAAGACCTGTTCGCCCGCCACACCGAGTCCTTCACGGCTCGTGGCCAGGACCTTGGCCGTGGGGCATTCGCGCAACACCACGTCGACGAAGTCGGTGACCGCATCGAGCACGTGTTCACAGTTGTCGAGGACGAGCAGCAGCTCCTTAGAACGAAGGAACTCGATGCAGAGTTCGAGCGGCGGGAGCCCAGCACGCGCCGGGATCCGGGCACTGCTGATGATCACATCGAGAACATTCGCGGCGTCACTCACGGTCGCGAGGTCACACACCCACACGCCATGGCGGACCCGCAGTTGAAACTCGCCCGCCGCTTCAAGGGAGAGACGCGTCTTGCCCACGCCACCCACGCCGGTGATGCAGACGAGGCGATGGTGATCCATGAGTTCGACCAGCCGCTCGAGGTCATCGACGCGCCCCACGAACGACGTGACGACGGCGGGGAGGTTCCCGTCCGGGGTGACCTCGCCGGAGCGGATCGGCGGGAACGTTTCGTCGAGGTCTCCCGAACTCACTTGGTAGACCCGTTCGGCCCGAGTGAGGTCGCGCAGGCTGTGTTCACCGAGGAATGTGAGCTTGACGTTGCGCGGGAGCGCGTCACCCACCAGCTCGGCGATGACCGACGAGCACAACACCTGGCCGCCATGTCCGCAGCCCATGAGGCGCGCGGCGCGATTCAGCGTAGGCCCGAAGTAGTCGCCGTCACGTTGCTCGGCCTCGCCAGAATGCAGACCCATTCGCACACGCAGCGGACGCGGCGTGGGCCACGACTGCGCCGCGAGCGCGTGTTGTGCGGCGAGCGCCGCCGAAACGCCATCGATCGCGCGGGCGAAGACGCCGAGGATGCCGTCGCCCATCGATTTGAGCACCCAACCCGAGTTCGTCTCGATCGCGCCACGGAGGATCGAATCGTGCACTCCGAGCGCGAGGCCCATCTCCTCGGGGAACTCCTCCCAATGGCGCGTTGAACTCTCCAGGTCCGTGAAGAGAAACGTTGCCGTCCCTGTAGGCAACTCGCGCACGAGCTGACCGTACTCCCAGTCCCGCACCGAGGCCACCGGGCCTACGATCGCCCCCGTTCGGGATCAACGAGCAGGAGCACCAATGGCACAGACCTCAACCGTGTGCATCGTGGGCGGCGGCATCAGCGGCGCGTCGTTGGCCTGGAGTTTCGCGAAAGCCCAGCAACAACAGGGTGGGCCCACGCGCTGGGAGGTCACGGTGATGCACGACGAGCAAGACCTCGGTGGTCACGCGAGCTCGTATCCCGTGGAATACCAGGGCACCACGTACAACATCGATCTCGGCGTGCAGATGATCGCGCCCGTCATGTACCCGAACACCATGTGCATGCTCGAGTTTCCGGAGTTCGCGGCGATCAAAGCCGCGATGCAACCCGTGGAACTCGCGATTTCCGCGGCGTTCGCGCCCGAGACACCGAATAGACCGACCCCCTACTGGGGCAATCTCGCGCCCTATCTGACCACACCCCTGGCGCAGAGCGGCGCGGCCGACTGCCTGGCGTTCGACCAGTTACTCGAGGCCCATCCGTACTCACCCATGACCCTCGCGACCTACCTCGCGGACCATCAGAGCGTGTTCACCGGAGGGAGTTCCGCGCATTTCGAAACGTACTTCCTCGACCCGCTGCTGAGCATTCTCAACGGCTACTCGTCACCACTCACCAACCAACTCCTTGCGCCCGAGATCGCGTTCGTCTTCGATCACAACCTCGCAAGTTTCGAACACCCCACCACCGGGTTCCAACGTTTCGGCAGCGGTGCCGCCAGCTTCCCCAGACAGATGGGCGAATGGGCGAGCAGCCAAACCGGAGTCACCACGATGCCGTATACCTGCGTCGATCAGGTCTCACCCACGGTCGGCGGACCCGTCACCATCACGTATCACTCCACCCAACCTGGCGGCGATCCCAGCCCGAAGCAGACCCAGTTCGACGACGTGGTGATCGCCGTCGATCAGTACCACGCGGGAAAACTTCTTGATCAATCCCCACTCTGGGCGAGCCACTATTCGCAGTACGTGGGTCAGGACGTGTGGAACCTCTACTCCCAGTGGAGCTACCTCCACACCGACCGCACAATCCTCGCTCCGGGGCTACCAAACCCGCCGCAGGAGACGCTGCAATACAACGAGTACTTCGGAGCAGACCACGGATACGCCACCTACATCGCCGCCAACGTCGTAGGGCTCGGACCAGAGCATTTCGACGCGTTCCCGTACATGGTCAGCATGTACGCGTTCGACCCCGCGAGCGTGACCATCCCGGGGTTCCACGTTCCCGATCCCATCGTCGCCCAACCGCCGCAGTGGTACCACGGCATGTGGCTGCCGTCCTTCTTCTGGGACGAGAAGCGCGCCTTCCATACCGCGCAGGGCGTGAGCACCAACCCCGCGGTGCCGGCCCGACCCGGTCAGCTCGACACCCACGTGTATTTCGCGGGCAACAACCTCACGATGGACTCAGCCGAAGGCGCACTCCTCGCGGCGATGGTGCTCGGCCACTACGCATTCGATCTTCCCGTGATCGAGACGATGACCGGGGGCACGAACGCCGGTACCGGCCGTTCCATACTCGCGCTGCTTGCGTACACCGCGTTCTACGAGCTGATGTTCCCGGGATTCCAAAATGGAGTCTCCACGATCGCACATCAGATGCAAGCCCTCGACGCAATCCGCTGAGCCGGTCCGGGCGTGCCGCGCGCCCGGGGTGGTTCAGTAACGGGCAGCCCAGGTCCGGAGGGTGCGGAGGCTCACGGTCACGGAGCCTGCAGCCGCCGGCGGGTGAAGGTGGCGACGCAGAAGAGCCCGTACGCCATCAGTCCGAGGCCGATGGCGGCGACCACCAGCACACCCCACGACTCGAGCGCGAGACGCCGCAATGCGCCGTCGAGGCCGGTCGCCTCGACAGCATTGAACGTGACCGCGGCTCGGACCAGAAAGAACCCGATGAGGCCCATCGCGATTCCCCGCCCGATCTCGCCGAACGCGCCGAGGCGGCGTGTCCAGCGTGCCCGCTCAGGCGACAGGCCGCTCATGTCGACGTCCGCGGTGACGTCGGACTTCAGACCCTTGACGATTCGGTAGAGACCCGCACCGACGACAACGACTCCGGCGATGCCGATGAACCACCGGCCGGTGGTGTGTTGCATCACCCGACCGGTCAGATCGCTGACGGTGCTGTTGCCGTCGGCTTTCGCAGCGCGACTCTGGGCCAGCGAGATCGCGGTGATCCCGAACGTCGTGTAAAGGATCGCGCTCACGCCGTATCCGACGCGCGTGGCCAAGCCTTCGGTGTCAGTGCTGCCGGGGAGCAGGGCCGTCGCGACCCGCCACGCCGCGTACAGGAACATGCCGACTGCGAGAGCAACGAGAAGGAGTGGGCCACCCGTCGATTGGGCGACCTCCTTGATGGCACCCGTCGGACTGGCCTCCCTGCCCCCTGCTGCGGCGCTCGACCATCCGAATGAGCGACCCACGACGAGCAGTGCGAGCGCGCCGGCGAGGAAGTACACGATGCCCTTCGCGAGCCAGCCGGCCCGGCCCAGCCGCACGATCGCGGGATGCTCAGCGGTCAGTCGGCCAACGGGGCCGTGGGTCATAGACGCGGACCTCATGGGTCCTCCTCACATCTTTGGTAAGGGATCGAGGGGCGTGGTTTCTGCCTCCTCGAGGTTCGGCACACACTGACCCATCGCCCACAGCCCGATGCGACGAGGACGAGCCAGCTCAACACGTATCCGGTCGCGGTCACCGTCCATCACTACGGCGACGCGATGCACGCGGGCGAGTGGACGCGCTCCGCACGGGTGAGTTGTCACATTGAGGTATACCTGCGACGAGACGGCGCCAAACATCGAGGAAAGCGAAGGGGACACGCCGCACACAGCGTCGGACGCCGCGCATTCCAAGAGCTGGGTTCTCTGTGCGTGCCGCCGTCTCGGCGTCGCGTCAAAGCCGACGAACGGATGACGCAACGCCCCTGGGAACCCCGAGATCCTGCAAGTGGTCCGGGCCTCGACGTCGGCGTCGGGTGAGTGATCGACCCGGCACGGTCCGCGTGGTGCAACCCGATCCGCACACCTTCGAGTTCGCGCTCACGGACCTCGATGTCACCACGGCCGAAGCCATATACGTCGGTACTCAACACCAGGGGCAGCAGTGGGAGAACACAGGACCACCGGAGACGGTGCCGTCCGCAGCCGACCGCGCTGGTGTCGCGGCTCGGCCGCCTTGCGCTGGCACCATACGGAGGGAGATCGCCGGTTGCGCCGTCACGGCATTCGGCTGCACCACCGGTCGCACCACGAAGGCTAGGCATGGGTGTTTCCGACCGCGCATCCTGAGGAGAGTCGACATATCGGTCGCCAGGCCCCGCCCAGACATCGAGCGAGGTCCGTCAACACGCGGCCCAGAGGCCGGCGCCGGCGCGTTTGGCCGCGAGCTGTTCCTGCAACATCGGACGCGCGTACACGCCGTTCGGTGGGATCACCAACACGCGCGCGTAGCCGAGCTCCAACAGCCGGTCGTTGAACCGCCGACCGTTCAGGTAGATGTACGCGAGCAACCGCCCGTACTTGTCGCGATGCTCCACGTCGAGTTCAAGCTCGACCCGTCGCCCGGCGAGCACGCGATCGGTGTACGCCGACGCTTCCGGGCCGTAACACTCGAGCCCCTTGGTGGGGTGGTGTGTCTCAGGAGTATTGATGCCCAAGAGCCGAACCGTGTCCGTGCCCGATGCCGTCCGCACGTGCACGGTGTCGCCGTCGACGGTCGTGGTGACCAGCGCGGGGAAGCGTTGACCGGTCGTCGAGGTTGGGTTCGAGTGGGCCGGATCGTGGCTCCCAAACCACCACCCCGCAAAGGAAGCGGCGGCGAGGACGATCGCCACGACCACGGCTCGCGGGGGAGCCATCGGCGCACCCTACCCAAAATGTCCCGATGCGCCCTTGAGGTGCATTCACCGTCAAGGCCGGCCCCGCACCTAGGGTGAGGGGCCGACATGGATCGTGCCCGCCGCCTTTTCGGCCTTCTCATCGTGCTGATCATCGCCGGTGTCGTCATCCTCGTGGTGACCGTCCGGCCCGGATTGCGCAAGGACTCCGAGTCCGTCGACGCGTCCTG
>JANLTQ010000165.1:0-3164 GCA_031363005.1 Acidimicrobiia bacterium
CGCCGCCGGCGGTGATCGCGTCCTGATCGGAGAACGCGGTCAGGAACGGCCGGTCGAACTGCTCGAGCACTTCCCACGCGCCGCGGTTTGGTGCCGACTCCGGATCGTCGAGGGAGGTCGGGACGAGGAGCGGGAACTGTCGGGCGCCCTCCTTGAAGGATTCGTCCGGAAACGGTGCGTCGTAGCCGGCCATGACGTCGGCGTTCAGGTCCGTGCTGCATCCGCCGTTGATGATCACGCCGGTGGGGAAGGTCTCCACCTCTTGCGAGAACTTCTGCCACGCGAGGAATGCGTCGCCGGGTGAGCTCTCGCCGGTGGGCAGAAAGGTGTTCGCAACGACGACCCGTCGGAATCGCTCCGGCATCGCGGCCACGAGCCGGAGGCCGAGCAGCCCTCCCCAGTCCTGACACACCAGGGTCAGGTTCTGCAGGTCCATACTGGTGACCCATGCGGTCATCCAGGCGACGTGGCGCGCGTAGGTGTACTCGGAGCGTGGCGTGGGCTTGTCCGATCGGCCGAAGCCGATCAGGTCCGGTGCGAGCACCCGGTGGCCCGCGCCGGTGAGGACCGGAATCATGTGGCGGTACAGGAAACACCACGACGGTTCGCCGTGCATGCACAGCAGGGTCTCGGGTGCGTCGCTCGGACCCTCGTCCAGGTAGTGGAGCCGAAGCTCACCGCCGTCGCCGCTCGGAATGTTCTGGTAGTGCGGAGCGAACGGGAAATCGGGCAGTCCGGCGAACCGGTCGTCGGGTGTGCGCAGTACATCCATCAGCGCGTCTCCAAGAGTCGGGTCATGGTGTGGACGATGATTTCATTGGCGGCCTCGACCGAGAGCCCGTCGGCCCGAAGACTGTCCCAGGCACTGGCACCCAAGAGCAACGTCAGCGCGCCGAGGACAACCTCGTGGTCGGCGCGTCCGGCCAGGGCGGGACCGAAGAGGCGCTCGATGTCGTGGCGCCCCACTTCGCGACCGGTTCGGAGTACCTCGGTCAACGCGGGAGAGAGTGGCGCCCACTGCTCGGCCGCCCGCCGGACGGCTCCGAAGTTCTCATGGATCGCCACCCGCTGATTTGTCGCAGCCGCGATGCGGACGGTCAGCGGTAACGAGGCGTCGACCGGCTGGAGCAGGGTCGCCATCTGTTCGAAGTGGCGCGATGCGGCTGCACGGAACAGGTCATCGAGATCGTCGAAGTGCACGTAGACCGACCGCACCGAAATCCCTGCACAGTCGGCGATTTCCTTGGCGGTGGGGCGAGCATCGCCGCTCTTCGCGAGTTCGAGGACCGCTTTGACGACCGAATCGCGCGTGCGCTGGGCGCGTGCGGAACGGCCGTCGACCGCCTGGGTACTCATCGGGCGGCACGGTAGAGGTTCTTGCAGAGCACCTGCAACCAGCTGATTGCTCGTACGTTCGCCGTCTCGGTGCTCGCGGTCTTCTTGGGCTTACTGCCTCGCTGCTCGCTCCGCAGGCTCCGCTCGGTCTCGGTGCTCGCGTGCTCACTCACAGAGCGTTGGCTCGGGAATGCTGAACCCGCGTGCTTGATCTAACTCCCGGTACTCGCTGTACCGACACGAAAGCCGGAGCGCAGCGGAGGCGTGCAGCTCGGGAGCGTCCCGATCAAGCACGCGCTTTTCAACCACGGAGCGTACGAGCAGAAAAGGAGGTCAACCACGGAGCAGACGAGACATAAGAACCTCAGTCGAGGTGCTTCGCCATCTCACGCAGCTGAAACTTCAGGACTTTGCCGGTGGCGTTGAGGGGGAGTTCGTCGACGATCTCCACGTGGCGGGGTGCCTTGAAGTTGGCCATCGTGTCCCGGCACCACGTCACGATCTCCGCCGACGTCAAAGACGCTCCGGGGCGGAGGACCACGAAGGCCATGCCGACCTCGCCCATGCGGTCATCGGGGACACCGATCACCGCCACCTGCGCGATGGCCTCGTTGCCGAGCATCAGGTTCTCGATCTCGGCTGGATACGCGTTGAAACCACCGACGATGAACATGTCCTTCGTCCGGTCCGTGATGCGTAGGTAGCCGCGCTCGTCCATGATTCCGATGTCGCCCGAGTGCAGCCAACCGTCGGGGTCGATTGCCTCCGCGGTCTCTTCGGGATCCTCGAAGTAGCCGCGCATGACGTTGTAACCCCGGATGACGACTTCCCCGGCCTCGCCGCGCGGGACTTCGTTCCCGGCCCCGTCGACGACGAGGACCTCCACATCCGGGATGGCGCGCCCACTCGTGGTGGCGATCGTCTCGGGGTCGTCGTCGTAGCGACACATGGTCGCGATGCCGCAGGCCTCGGTCAGGCCGTAGCCGGTGATGATGGTTTCGAAGGTGAGTTCGTCGCGCATGCGCGTGATCAACTCGACGGGGATCGCGGCCGCACCGGTGACTGCGAGGCGCAGCGACGAGAGGTCATAGTCGGCGCGTCGCGGGTGGTCGAGGATCGTGTGGAACAGCGTCGGCGGCCCGGGGAGCATGGTGATCTGTTCCGCGCTCACCCGTTCGAGGACCTGATCGACGTCGAAGACCGCCTGGGGATGGATCGTGGCGCCGGTCATGAGCGCGCTGAGCCACCCGGCCTTGTAGCCGAACGCATGGAAGAACGGATTGACGATCAGGTACCGGTCGCCGGCGCGCAGTCCCACGACCTCACTCCACGTCTGGAAGGACCGCAGCGTCGCGCCGTGGGTCTCCATGACGCCCTTCGGATTCCCGGTGGTTCCCGACGTGAACAAGATGTCGGAGAGGTCCTCGGCCGTCAGCGCGGCGACTCGGGCGTCGATCTCGGCGTCGGCGTCGATCGCACCCGATTCGAGGAACTCGTCCCAACTTTCGGGGCCGGTCGTCCGCAACCGCACCACGGCCCGAAGCTCAGGAAGGTCGTGGTCCCGGTCGACGGCCGCGTCGAGCAGGCCGGCGTAGTCGGTGCCGAGGAACTCGCCCATGGTGACGAGCACACGCGCGTGACTGCGCTTGAGGATGTAGCCGGCCTCGACCCCCTTGTACCGCGTGTTCAGCGGGACGAGCACACCGCCGGCCAGGTGGATGCCGAGCGCGGCGGGTTTCCTCTCCCAAAGGTTGGGGGGCCATATCGCCACGGGGTCACCCGCATGAACTAATGCTGCTTTATAACCCGCCGCGGCGCGTGGCGCGACC
>JANLTQ010000215.1:0-4969 GCA_031363005.1 Acidimicrobiia bacterium
GCAGCCCGAGGTCCTCGTAGAGGTTCGCGGTCACCGAGTTGTAGTTGCCGGTCCCGACGTGGCAGTAGCGCCGCAGACCCTCAGGTTCGTCACGGACGACCAGCAGGATCTTGGTGTGGGTCTTGAGGCCGACGAGGCCGTACACCACGTGCACGCCCGCTTCTTCGAGCTCATGCGCCCGCTCGACGTTGATGGCTTCGTCGAAGCGGGCTTTGACCTCGACCAGCGCGACGACCTGTTTCCCGTCCCGAGCGGCTCGGATCAGCGATGCGACGATGGCGCTCTGCTGGGATCCGGTGCGGTACAAGGTCTGTTTGATCGCCAGCACTTTCGGGTCCCTGGCGGCCTGCGCGACGAACGCGGCGACACTCGTCGTGAACGAGTCGTACGGGTGTTGGACGAGGACGTCGGTCTGTTGGAGGACGCCGAAGACGTCGACGGGCGCGTCGTGGCGGCCCAGGATTGCCTGGGTCTGAGGCACCCACGGCTCGTCTTTCAACTCGGGTCGTTCCAAGTCGTAGAGGGCCCAGAGTCCGGAGAGATCGAGAGGGCCGTCCACGACGGTGACGTCCGCGGGCGTGAGTTCCAACTCGCGCATCAGCAGGTCTCGGATGTCGTCGGCCATGGTGGCGTCGACTTCGATACGGACGACGTGGCCCGAGCGTTTCCGCAGGTTGAGAACGCTCTCGACCGCCTCGAGGAGGTCTTCGTTCTCATCGTCCAGCTCGAAATCTGCGTCACGGGTCACACGGAACGGGTAGTGGGCGGTGACCTCCATGCCAGGGAAGAGGAGGTCGAGATGAGCTGCGATGACCTGCTCGAGGGGCACGAACCGGAGGTTGTCCGGCATCACGACGAACCGGGGCAGGATCGGCGGCACCTTCACGCGCGCAAAGCGTTGCTCGTCCGTCCCGGGATCGACGACCTTCACGGCCAAGTTCAACGACAGATTCGAGATGTAGGGAAACGGGTGGGCCGGGTCCACCGCGAGTGGTGTGAGCACCGGGAAGACACGAGCCTGGAACACGTCGACGAGGTACGAGCGGTCGGCCTCGTCGAGATCTTCCCAGTTCGAGAAGACGATGCCGACGGATTCGAGCGCCGGCGCGATCACCTGGGTGAACAACGCGGTCTGGCGTGTGACGAGCCTCCGGATCTCGTCTCGGACCGCGTCGAGCTGTTCGTGGGGAAGGAGGCCGTCCGGTGATGCGCCGCGCACACCGGCGGCCACCTGCTCCTGGAGCCCGGAGACGCGCACCTGGACGAACTCGTCGAGGTTGGTCGTGAAGATCGCCAGAAACTTCGCGCGTTCGAGGAGGGGGCGATCTCCGTCCTCCGCCAGCTCCAGCACCCGCGCGTTGAACGCCAACCAGGACAACTCTCGGTTCAACAGCAGTGGAGCATCGGGCATGAGAGGCATGGTACCGGGGCCCTCGTTGGCGAAATCGGGACGCGATCCACCACGGGGGAATGGCGGATCGCGGGGCCGGGACCGGAATGAGGGACCGAAGTCCCGGCCGCGACCCGGCGGAGACGGGTCGACGAGTCCCACTGTACGGAGGGCGCAGTGGCCGGTCGGTGGCGGGACGACCACGACGAGCTGACGAACAGATGAACACGCAGCCCGTTCGAGCCGACGGTCGAGTCCTGCCGAACCGTCGGTTGGAGTTGGTACCTCTCGGCGCGGGCTCTTAGCCTCGCCGGGCCGATGGTCACCCGCGACCCCCGAACGTACGAGCTCAATCCCTTCGGCCGACTGGCGATCGCGCACGCGGCATCGTCGGTCGGTGACGCGTGCCTGACCGTGTCGCTCGCCGGCTCGATCTTCTTCACCCAGAGCGTCGGTCAGTCGCGAACCCAGGTCCTGCTGTACCTCTTGCTGACCCTCGCGCCGTTCTCGATCGTCGCGCCGGTGATCGGTCCCGCGCTGGACCGCAGCCGGGCCGGCCGACGGACCTTGATGGCGGTCGGCTGTTTTGGTCGGGCCGTCGTGTGTTTCCTGATGATCTCTCAGCTCGACACGGTCTTGCTGTTTCCGCTCGCCTTCGTCGCCTTGGTCCTCTCGAAGGGCCACGCGGTTGCCAAGTCGTCACTGGTTCCCACGGTTGTCCGTGACGACGCGGAACTCGTCGAGGCCAACTCGCGCTTGTCGTTGATTGGCGTGATCGCGAGCGTCGTGGGCGGGTTGCCCGCTGCCGGCGCCGTTGCGATTTTCGACGCCCGCGCGTCACTGTTCATGGCGTCGGTGATGTTCGCCGTCGCCGGATTTCTCGCAGTTCGGATTCGCGCCGCCAGTCGACCGGCGGCTCCCGAGACAGTGGAGGAGCGGGCCGAACTGGCCATACCGAGCGTCGTGTTCGCCGGGACGGCCATGGCCGTGATGCGCGGGTGTGTCGGGTTCTTGACGTTTCTGCTCGCATTCCTGCTGAAACAGCGTGGTGAACCGGCCTGGGTGTTCGGGGTCGTGCTCGCGGCGAGTGCGACTGGTGGATTCGTGGGCGTGATCGTCACTCCACGGGTGCGCCGTGCGCTTCGCGAGGAGTCCATCCTCGCGGTGTCCCTGCTCCTCGCGGCCGTCGTCGCGCTGCTCGCGGCGCGTGACGGTGGGACCCTCGGCGCGGTGGCCATCGGGTTCACGGTGGCCGCGTGTTCCGCAGCCGGTCGCATCGCCTTCGACAGCCTCGTGCATCGTGACGGCCCGGAACATCTTCGAGGGCGCGCCTTCGCCCGCTTCGAAACTCGCTTCCAGCTCAGTTGGGTCGCGGGGGCACTCATCCCCGTCGCGCTCTTGAACGTGCTCAATCGTCGGTGGGGATTTTTTGTGCTCGCACTGACGCTGTTCTTCGCCGGGCTGTCCTACGTCGCCGGACTGCGCTCACGCGGTGAGTGGAGTCCCGAGCGTCGGCGACCGCCGTCGCCAAAACCACGGGAAGTGACCGACGGCAACGACTAGAACCGGTGCATGGATTCCTCGTTGCGGCCGATCGCCGAGACTGAGCTCGATGCCTTTGCGCTCGTACCGGCATACGGCTTCGGCGATCGGATGCCGCTCGATGAACATCGAGGCTGGGCAAGCCACGACCTGGACCGCACCGTCGCCGCGTTCGTCGACGGCGAGATCGTGGCCACCGGCCGGAACTACAGCCTGGAGCTGACGCTGCCGGGCGGTGCGATCGTTGCGGCGGGCGGAGTCAGTTGGATCACCACCCGACCGACCCACCGACGCCGGGGACTCCTGACGCAGGTCATGACTCATCTGATTCACGACAGTCGGGATCGGGGCGAGCCGGTCTCGATCCTCACGGCATCCGAGGGTGGCATCTACGGGCGCTTCGGGTACGGGGTTGCGGCGCGAATGGCGGTGGTGGCGATCGACCCGCCCGCGACGATCACCCGAGCGACGGCAGGTGCGGGGACGCTCCGGTTCGTCGAGGCCGAAGCGGCCGCATCGCTCGGTGAAGATCTCTTTGAACGCATGCGCCACACCCGCGTCGGTGCGGTGTCACGACCGGCCCCGTGGTGGGGTGACGAGTGGGCGCCCCAGGATTGGGTCGACGCGCGCCGACGATTCGATGTCGTCTACGAAGCGGATGGTCGCGTCGAGGGGTACGCGCTGTATTCGGTGGCCGGAGAGTGGCCGCACGGAATCTCCCAACAGGTGGTGACCGTGCGGGATCTGGTCTCGTCCACGCCGGATGCCGAGGCTGCGCTGTGGAGCTTCTTGCTGGAGTTGGATCTGATCACCGGGATCCGGATGCCCCATGCGCCGCTCGACTCGCCCGTGCCGTGGATGTTGAGCGACCACCGGCAGTTTCGCACCGAGTCCGTGCGCGACGGCCTCTGGGTCCGCCCCATCGACACCTTGCGACTCTTGGCCGAGCGGACCTACGGCACCGCCGGTGAGTTGGTGGTCGAGGTGACCGATCCGTTCTTGCATCTCGAAGAGTCCGAGGGCACGTTCTCCTTGTCCGTCGACGGTGACGCGGTGACGTGTGATCGAACGAACCGAGACGCCGATCTCTCGATGACCGTCGACGCGCTCGGAGCGATACTCCTCGGAGGCGTCGCCCCCAGCGTGCTCGCACGAGCGGGTCGGCTCACATCCCCTGACGCCCACGCACTCACCCTCGCCGACGCCATGTTCCGCGCCGAACACCAACCCTTCCCCTTCACCTGGTTCTAACTGACTGATTGCTCGTACGTTCGCCGTCTCGGTGCTCGCGTGCCACCTGGGCTCGCTGCCTCGCGGCTCGACTCCGCTGCGCTGCGTCTCGGGATTGCTCGGCGTTCCTCACTGCCTCACCGAGGAACGTGCGAGCCATCAGGACGAGGCGCGTCCCGACCAACCGCGCGTGTACCGACACCGAACGTACGAGCCATCAGGAAGAGCAATTAGGTAGTGGTCCAGCCGGAGCCGGCACCCTTCACCATGCCGAAGGGCCCCGCGGGCCAGCGGTAGCAGTCGGTCATGAGTTGGTCCACGTCGTCGGCGGTGGCGATGCCTTCGTTCACGATCTTCTGGGCTTCGGCGACCATCGCGAAGTACACGCGGTTGGCGACGTAGCCCCACGCCATCGGGGTGTCCTGCACCACGACCGGATGTTTCCCACATCGGGCTGCGGCGGCACTCACGACCGCCACGGTGTCGTCACTCGTCGTGCGAGTCCGGACGATCTCGGCGAACTTCATCACGGGCGCGGGGGATGCCCAGTGCCAGCCGATGACGAGTTCGGGTCGGTCGGTGGCCGCAGCCAGCGCCTGGATCGGGAAGCCGGAAGAGTTCGAACAGAGGATGGTGCTCGGCGGCGCCGTCGCGTCGAGATCGCGGAAGACCCGAATCTTGAGATCGAGTCGCTCGGGCACTGCTTCGATCACGAGGTCGGTGTGCGCAGCGGCTGCGAAGTCCTCGGTGAACGTGATGCGTGCCAGTGCGGCGTCCGCGTCTTCTCGCGTCAACTTGGCGCGCTCC
>JANLTQ010000247.1:0-19462 GCA_031363005.1 Acidimicrobiia bacterium
CCACCTTCTCCCCCGGTTGGGCGCCGACGACTTCGAGCCGCACTTCTCGGCCGACGGCTACCTGGGCCGGCGCCACACCCAGCGTGATCGGTCGCCCACCGGCGGGGGCCTGGAGCTGCACGGGCGTGGAGGATGCGTGCCGACTGATCGAGAGTTGGGACAGCGCAGCCACACACCCAGCGATCAACATCAGCAGGACCGTGATGCCGAACGCGGCCGATGGCTTCGGGAACACTCGACGCGCCAGGCGCTTTGGTACAACAAACGGACCTACGTGCGGCAGGAACTCATTCGTGACCGTCGTCCCTACCATCGCGTCGCCTCGTTGTCATGCGACGCACGTGGCTGCGCGTCGTCACTCTCCGTGGTACCAAAATTTCTCGCGGTTCAAACCCAAAATGGGTCGGTCGGCCTGGGCGAGCGCACCTCGCTCCTTCCGAGGGCGGATCGAAACAGTTCGTCTGCGAAGCTCACAACCCTCGCCGCTCCGAAGGACGATCGCATGACGGACTCTGATGTTCCCTTCATCGACGAACACACCATCGAAATCGAGGCGTCCACCGCCGCGGTGTGGGAAACCCTGGTCCAACAGGTGGGTGGTCTCTTCGGAGGCAGCGTGGCGCCGCGATACGCCCGGGTCGTCGGTTGCGAAGATCAGACTGTCGGCGGACCGCAGCCGTTGGCCGAGGGCTCGACCCTGCCCGGCTTCCATGTCGAGATCTTCACGCCGCCCAACGAACTCGTCCTCGCCGGCCGCCATCGATTCTCCACCTATGTCCTGCGATTTCGGACGGAGGCGATCAGCCCGACGCGCTCGCGGCTCCACGCCGAGACGCGAGCCGCGTTTCCTGGTGTTGCCGGCGGGATCTACCGGCTCGCAGTCATCGGCACCGGCGGACATGCGGTCGTCGTGCGTCGAATGCTCAGTCGCGTCAAGCGCTCCACCCTGCACGATCGCAGCACTGCGAATCGATGACCGCCGACGCGTAGCGTGCGCGCATGCGCTTCGGGATCAAAACTGCTCCGCAACACACGACCTGGCCAGCCATGCTCGAGGTGTGATCGCGCTTCGGGCTTCGGGTGCCGTCCTGGTGTGCCGTCCTGGTCGTCACGCTGACCGGACGACTCGCCGACTTTGACGTCGGCGTCAGCCGTCGTAGTGGCCGTAGCGAATCGGGGTCTTGAAGCGGCGGACGCCTGGGTACTTCTCGGACGCGATGCCGCGAGCGCGGTTCCCCATGCCGGCGATGATCTCGCCGATGCCGTGGGCATGATGCGCGCTCCGCAGGTGACGGATCTCGTGACCGAATTCGATGAGGCTCGGTTCGTTGCGGTCTCCGTAGTCGCCGAAGACCGGGTACACCGAGGCGCCGGCGCGCACCGCGTCGTAGAGATCCTCACGAGTTCCCTGACCGAACGGCTCCATGACGACGAAGCCGTGCGTGTCCTTCGCGTCGCGTGAACCGCTGCCGGCCTCGATGACGATGTGGCCGTGATCGGAAGTCATCAGGTTCATGAACTCGGCGCGTGTCTGCGCGTTCTGCCGCCGGCGAAAGTTCTTGACCCGCCGGTTGAGGTCCTCGTCGGTGATGTCACCCTCGTTCACGGCTTCACCACCGCTCACGGGGAACGTCTTCAACACGTTGCCGGCGTTGCGCAGGACGTCGTCGATGACGTTGAGACCCATCACTTCGAGATAGCCGAGCAGGCGACCGATCATGAGCGTGGTGCGGGTGTCGATTCGATCGAAGCCGCGCCGTTGCGCAGCGCGAGTCAAGTACCCGAGGTTGAAGCCGACGTCCTGGAACTCGAGGTGCGACCCCACGAAGATGAACGACTGACCGTCGACGAGCCGGTCGAAGAACTTCTCGCGTTCGGTGAAGTCCACGAACGCTTGAATGTTCGCGGCCGCGTGATCACCATGGAGGATTTCCAACAGCGCAAGTGAGGTCTCGGTCTCGGCCGCCGACATGGGCGTAGATCGCAGGAACGCCTGATCGTGGTTGATCGCGTCCTTGCGCGGCGTTGCGGAAATCGCAGCACGCGAGATCGGGTTGAAGATGCTCTCGAACTCCACGCCGCCCACTCGCTTCGCGGACTCGTACAGCACGCGGTCGAGCTGGCGGTGCACGCCGAACATCTCGTGAAATTGATCTGCGGCGGCATGGAAGAGGTTCGAGTCCGGCCGTGGCGGGCCCTGGAGTGGACGGTCCTCGTCGGTCGTCATCGGTCAGGACCTCCACGAATCGTCCGGCATACCCCACCAGTTTCGCGTCTCCGACGATGCGGTCTGGGCGCCCGAGCTGGTTTGACCGATTCGGTCCGTACGGTACACAGTGCCCGGATTGGGGCGGGGCTGCGAAGGGAATCCACCGGTCGCAGGCTCGGAGTTTCTAGCCTTCACCAACGACCGGTGGAGCCGGTTCGGGGGACGAAGGTGATGGCAGTGGAGGTCAGCTCGTGAGCGGCGTGTGGCGGATTACCGACGAGGAGTTGCTCGCGGATCTCGAGCAGGCGCGAGCAGTCGCCCAACAATCGCGTACCGACGATGCATGGGCCGCAGTTGCGCAACAGGTCGAGCGGTGCCGGCACTACGGAGTACCCAGCACCGCAATGTGACACGACCGCGTCGGCCGCCGTCGACGCGCCTCCACCCGCACACTCAGGGTCGCTCAGAGTCCTCGGATTTCTTCCCGCGGATGATGAGCACCGGGCATGGACTGTGGTGGGCGACGTAGCTGCTGACTGATCCGAGCAGCACTTCGACGATCGTCCGGTGACCGTGGGAGCCGACGACGAGCATCGCTGCACCTTCGTCCTCGGCGAGCGCGCAGAGCCGCGCACCGATCGACCCGGATGATCGCTCGACGATCTGCTGGCGGATAGGTCGGTCACCGAAGGCCTGCGCGGAGTGCGCCAGCGCACCGTCGGCCGCGACCCTCGCCGCTCGATAGTCCCCTTCGGCCTCCTCGTCGGTCATCACCGGTCCCTCGAACCCACCGGCGTCCTCCTGTGGGTCGTGCATTGCGTCGACCACGATCACCAGCGACAGCTCGGCACCGGCCGGGATGAGGTGCGTCGCCTCATGCGCCGCGAGCAACGACGCGTCCGTCCCGTCGGTCGCGACGATCACGTGCATTGGAGTACCGGTACTCGTTTCGGTCATACCCTGCAGGATGGGCGTGCAGCTCGCGTTGCACCAGGGCCGATGGTCCCCACTTTCGATGGGAACCACTCGGAGGCTGCGCAGTCACTGACTCCGGTCCCCCTGACGCACTGCGGCCGTCATGTCGCACCCTCGTGGCACAGTGGTTTCGAACCCGGCTCCGGGTGATCCGCACGCATCGGCGCGCCATCCTCTCCACCAATCCGCACTCCAAGACGAGGACGACCGATGTCCGTCAACGAAACCCGTAGGATTGACCTCCTCGAAGCCGCCCAACAGACCCTGGGACGCGATGTGGCGATCACCCTGATGGAAATGCTGCCCCCATCAGGCTGGGGGGATGTCGCCACCCGCCAACGCGTCGATTCGCTCGAACGCGACATGCACCTGCGCTTCGATGCCTTCGAGACCAAGTACGACGCGCGGTTCGGCGCCGTCGACGCGCGATTCGACGCGGTCGAGGCTCGATTCGACGCGGTCGACATGCGGTTCGACTCGTTCGCCGCCGAGATCCGCAGCGAGCTCCGCGCCGGCATTGCCGAGATGCAGGCCAGCACGACGCGATGGGCTGTCGGCACCATCGTGGCGATCGTCGGCGTCGGCGCGGCAGTCACGGGCGTGATTCTCCAGTTCGGGTAACCCGAGGCTCTCGATCGCAATACCACAGCGCCGAGTTCGCCGTCGGCGTTGCATTTCGCCGAAAGACCTCTCCCCAGCCCGGCAGGTGCGGGCACGACCTACGCTCCGCGGACTGCGCCACCCGACCGTGAGCGGATCGGCGTCGAGGGGACGGCATGCCCAGCACGAACCACCACGACTCGACCCCGAGGCGTATGGCGATTGCCTTGGTGAACGATTACGAGTTGGTGCTGCGCGGGATCGCCGAGATGCTGCGACCGTATAGCGAGCGCATCGACGTGGTCGAGCTCGATGTCGCGCACAACCCGGGCCACCGGGTCGACGTCGCCCTGTTCGACCCATACGGCAATGCCCAGCTCGGGCTCGACCGGGTCTCGTCGCTGACACGGGACCCCAAAGTCGGTTCGGTCGCCATCTACACCTGGACGTTGACCGCCGGGCAACGCGATGCCGCGATCGCGGCCGGCGCGCACGGCATCATCGCCAAATCGACGGCCCCCGATGAGCTGGTGGACGCGCTGCTCGAGATCGCGGCGGGTGGCACGTTCGTCAGCGCCGAGTTCAACGCGGACGAGACGCTGCCCTGGCCCGGTCAGGAGTTCGGCTTGACGCTGCGCGAGAGCGAGGTCGCGGCGCTCCTCGCCGACGGTCTGAGCAACCGGGAAATCGCACGGTCGCTCTGGATCAGCGAGAACACCGTGAAGACCCATCTCAAGGCGATCTTTCAGAAGACCGCGGTCAGCTCGAGGGCGCAAGCGGTCGTCCGGATCGGAAATGGTCCAGGCTTCGCACGGCGCCGCATCGCGTAACTCGCTCGGGATACCACGCTGGGTGAGGGCCCCACCGCCGGCGTGGCGAATATCACCCGAACGAGTGACGACATCGCGTCCGGATACGAGGAAGGTGGAGCGTGACCAACTCGAGGCGGTGGCACGCAACGGCGCGTGCCACCGACCAAGGGTTCGCATGGCGCCAACACTGGGTTGCGGTTCGGGTGTCCGAAGCGGCTCGCGGTCCTCAGTGGTGGGCAGCCGAGACTGGGGATGCAGCAGTGCCGAAGGTGCGAATCGACCGCGAAGATCAAGACCTCGTCCGGCTGTATCTCCATGACATCAGTCGATACCCCTTGCTCACCAGGGACGACGAGGTTCGGTTGGCGCGTGCGATCGAAGACGGCGCCCACGCGCGGACCGAGCTCCAGACCGGCGACACCCTCACGTCGACGAAGTCGCAGGAGTTGCACGAACTGGATCGCGTCGGTCACGAGGCTGAGCAGACGCTGGTGCAGTCGAACCTGCGACTGGTCGTGTCCATCGCGAAGAAGCAGCAGCGATCCGGACTCCCGCTGCTCGACCTGATCCAAGAGGGCAACCTCGGGTTGATGCATGCAGTCCAGAAGTTCGACTGGCGCAAGGGTTTCAAGTTCTCCACGTACGCGACCTGGTGGATCCGCCAGGCGGTCACTCGTGGGATCGCGAATACGGGCCGCGCTATTCGTATCCCTGCGCACATCCGGGATCGCGTCGCCAATGTGCGCCTCACAGGTTGGGACCTCGAACGGAAACTCGGACGGACGGCGACCGTCCGCGAGATCGCGGCTGAGGTCGACCTCAGCGAGAAACAGGTTGCTGACGTTCTGGCGCTACCGAGTGAACCGTTGTCGTTGTCCGAGCCGTTGCGTGAAGGCGCCGACGCCGAGCTGGGCGACCTCATCGAGGATCTGTCGGTTGCGTCGCCCTACGACCACGCGGTCGGTGCGCTCATGCCGGCGGCGATCGATCGGTTGCTGGGCCCGCTCGACGAGCGTGAGCGCCGCATCATCGAATTGCGATTCGGCCTCGACCAATCCGAACCGCGGACGCTCGAAGAGGTGGGGAAGCATTTGAGCCTCACCCGCGAACGGATCCGCCAGATCGAAGCACGAGCGATCACCAAAATGCGCGACCGCGTCGGACCCGATGCCCGGGACCTCCTGGTCGTGTAGTGCCGGTCGGCGGGTTCTTGACCGTACCGCCCGTCGTCGTGGGTTTACCCGACGTCGCCGACAAACCGAGTTTGGCGGTGTGGTCGACAGCACCGGTGGCCCTCGGTCATTGTCCCGACCCGACCAATGACCGACGTCATCTCACGCTCAGCGACGGCCAAGGGTCACGAACCCGGTTGCGGGGCCGTCAAGAGTGGTAGCCCGTTGGTATGACTTCGGAGTTCGACCTGAAGCGCGTCTCCCTGCACGGCCACGATCTTGCGTACCGCAGAGCGGGCGACGGACCAACTCTGCTGCTCATCCACGGCATGGCGGGCAGCTCCCGTGGGTGGAAGTCGGTGATGCCCGAGCTGGCCCACCACCATGACGTCATCGCGCCGGATCTTCCCGGCCACGGCGAGTCCGCGCCTCCGACCGGTGACTACTCGCTCGGCAACCTCGCGGCCACGTTGCGCGACCTCCTCGGTGTGCTCGACCTCGAACGGGCGACGATCGTCGGTCATTCGCTCGGCGGCGGGATCGCAATGCAACTCGCGTACCAACACCCTGAGCTCGCCGAGCGACTCGTCCTCGTGAGCAGTGGCGGTCTCGGCCGCGAAGTGAGTTGGATGATCCGTGCGCTGGCGCTTCCCGGTGCCGAATACGTGGCGCCCATCATCTTCCCGGGCTTCGTGCGTGACCTCGGGAACCGAGTCGCCGGCGTCATCGAACGAGTCGGTGTCCGCGCGCCGCGCATCGCCGAGATGTGGGAGGCATACGCATCGCTGACCACGCCTGCCCATCGGGACGCGTTTCTCCGCACCGTGCACGCGGTCATCGAGCCGGGCGGCCAGGCCGTCAGCGCCACCGACCGCCTCTACCTCGCCGCCGCGATGCCCACGCTGATCATCTGGGGCGACCGGGATCCGATCATTCCGGCTGCGCATGGCCACGACGCGCATGCGGCCATGCCGGGCAGCCGACTCGAGATCTTCGAAGGCGTGGGTCACTTCCCGCCCGCCGAAGAGCCGACGCGCTTCGCGCAGGTCCTCCTCGATTTCCTGGCCAGCACCGAGCCGGCCGACGGCGACGCCGCTTTCGAAATTCTCCGGCGGAGCGCCCAAGCCAGCTGAGCCTCGCAACGGTTCCCGACGACCGTTTTCACCGAACCATTTCCCTTCACCCCCCAGAAGGTGCAAACTGGACAGCGCAGGGTGTACGTCGTCCGGTTGCTGGACCGGACGAGGTGTTGGGAGGGTCAATGAAAGCGTTGTTTTTCGTGGTTGTCTCTGCGCTCCCGATGGCCGCGC
This sequence comes from Acidimicrobiia bacterium, assembly GCA_031363005.1. Classification (GTDB taxonomy): domain Bacteria; phylum Actinomycetota; class Acidimicrobiia; order IMCC26256; family JAENVU01; genus JAENVU01. The sequence goes on from JANLTQ010000247.1 coordinate 7,079, forward strand.
AGACCTGTAGCGGAGTACCGCCGAGGCCGACGGTGTGCCAGGGCACGAACACCCAACTTGTCGCCACCGGAGCGCAACGGCCATGGACGAACCCGCTCGGCCAGAACACGACCCTGCGAGCGGTCGGCAGCACCTGGGTGAACGGCGATCCGTACGAGGTGAGCTTCCTCGGTGCCGCGTCCGGCGCGTGCATGATCCGCGGCACGATCGTCAGCCTCTGGCCCGACACCGACTCGTGGTCCAAGTGGCACGACCGCGCCGCGCTCCGTTTCTCCCAACCGAACTTCACGGTGTTCGCCGTCCATCTCGCGAACAACGGTGACGGCCTGAAGCCCAAGGACGACGCGGGCGGCCAGGCGCAGGACTTCCACGTCGAAGGATCGTGGATCCAACACATGCACGACGACTGCTTGGAGAACGACTACCTCCACGCAGGCACGATCCGGGACAACCTCTTCGACGGCTGCTACGTGATGTTCTCGTCGCGTCCGTGGACCTCTGGCGTGAGCGGCCGGCAGAACATCGTCGCCATCGACCACAACATCGGCGCGCTCGAACCGATGCGCACGGTCTTCAGTGGAGCGAGCCCGGGCACCGGTGGGTTCTTCAAATGGTCGACCCGCGCGCCGGGCGTCATCCTCACTGACAACGTGTTCATGGCGAAGCAGCTGCCGAATCACGGCACGCTCGACCCCCCAACCGGACCGTTGCTCTGCGCCCGCAACGTGATCGTCTGGGAGGGGTCGGGCGCCTTCCCATCCGACGCGGCGTGGCACGCCCGCTGCCCCGACACCGTCGTGACCACGAACCCGGCCCGGTATACGAACGCACGCGCCGCCTGGCTCACGAACCACGTCACCGGCGCGTAGGTCCGGGGGACGAAGTCTCTGACCCGCCGCTGATCGCTACCGCAGCGCTCCACCGGCACCGCGGTCCGGAGAAGTCTCGGTACCGGAGTGAAGCGCAGCTTGCAGTTCGATCGTGGTACGGGCGAGTTCGATGACGTCATCTTCGGTCATGCGCTCGATCAGGGGGTCGAGACTCGCAAGCTCGTCGGCAGTAAAGCGTTCCACGATGTTCGCCCGCCGCGCCCGGAGCCCCGCTTCCGTCACTCCTTTCCTGACGAGCCACCCTCCGAGAATTCGAAGATTCTCGATGTCGCCGAGATCGTCGAGTGCCACCGCGACCGACCAGAGTTCGGCGAACGCGTAGAACCGGTCACCGGCCCGCAGGAGCTGCTCGGCCGACGCGAGGCTCATCCGGGCCGCGCCCACGTGATCGCCGAGGCGATACAGCAAACCGCCCAGTACTTGGCGGGCGAGGGACTCGGCCTCGGAGTTCCCGACGTCGGCCGCGATCATTGCGGCCTCTTGCAGCAGAACGTTGGCACGGGGGGCGTCGTCGGCGAGCAACAACACCGCGAGCACCGACAGTGCGTACGAAAGCATGGTCGGGTTGCCGACGAGCCGCGCCAGCTGTACGGCTTCCTCGGCAATCGTGAAATCGTCGTGCAAGCTCGCCAACATTGAGAGGGCTTGGGACATCTCGTACGGATCGTCGAAGGTCGCCGCGATCTCACGACGTTCTTCGGCCGCCTGCAACGACGCAACGCGATCGCCGCTCGTGACGGCGACCGGCGCGAGCACGGCAAGCGCACGACTCAAGCGCCAATCACGATCGCGCCCATTGTCGAGGTCCCGCGCCGCATCGACGCCGGCCTGACCGAACGCGACGGCGCCCTCGTACTCTGCGAGGTGAAGCGCAGTCCATGCCGCAGAGGCCAGGGCCATCGGTCGGGCAGGGTGGCCGACCGCGCCGGGAAGATCGGCGGCTTCGGCCGCGAGGAGACCAAAGGGAGCACCGACCCGATACCCCGTCACGGCAAGACCACCGACAATGCGGAGTGCGAGATCGGCGTTCCCGTCCTCCATCGCCCAGTTCAATGCCCGCCGCAGATTCTCCATCTCGAGCTCGACCCGATCACTCCATCGTGCCTCGTCCCGTCCGCAGAGCTCGTGACCAGCCCATTCGGAGAACCCGGCGAAGTAGCAAGCGTGGGCGAGCGCGAACTCGTGGGCCTCGCCGGCTTCCTCGAGCCGTTCCCAGCTGTAGTCGGCGATCGTCTCGAGTAATCGGTACCGAGTCCTCTCGTTCGACACGTCGACGGCGACGAGCGACTTGTTCACGAGTTGGTCCAAGAGATCCAAGACCTCGGCAGAGGGGACGTTCGCATCGGCGAGGACGGCGGTCGCGGCAGTGAGGTCGAAGCCTCCGGTGAAAACACTCAACCGTCGGAGCGCGATCCGTTCGTGGTCGTCGAGGAGATCATGCGACCAATCGATTGCACTCCGGAGTGTCTGCTGCCGGGTTGGTGCGGTGCGTCGACCACCGGCCAGCAGACGGAATCGCTGATCGAGGTGCACGAGGATGTCGCGCAGGGCGATCGAGCGAACGCGTGCGGCCGCGAGTTCGATCGCGAGTGGAATGCCGTCCAACCGGCGACACACGCGAGCGAGCGTTGCAACTTCATCGGCCGCCACTTCAAACCCGTCGCGCGCGTCGGAGGCGCGATCGAGGAAGAGGCGCACTGCATCCGAGGCCAAGACCGAAGCGTCGGTGTCGTCGGCCGGAACCGTCAACGGCGCCAGCGCGACCACGTGCTCACCGAGTACCGCCAACCCTTCCCGGCTGGTTGCCAGTATTCGGGTGCCACCCGTCGTTGCGAGCAGACGCTCGACAAGCTCCGCGGCGGCACCGACCACATGCTCGCAGTTGTCCAATACCACCAGCATCGAGCGAGTCGAGAGGAAGTCCGACAGGCAATCTTCGACCGCTTCGCCGGAACGCAACTTCACCCCGAGGACGCTGCGCATGGTCTCGGCCACCATCGCCGGATCGGTCACACCGGCGAGCTCCACCAACCACGGGCCATCTCGAAACTCCGGCGAGAGTTCCGCAGCTGCCTGCAACGCCAGCCGAGTCTTGCCGACACCTCCGACTCCGGTGAGCGTGACGAGCCGCGACTGTCGGAGCGCAAGGGCGATCCGGATGACGTCATCCCCCCGCCCGACGAAGCGCGTCGCCTGAATCGGCAGGTTCATCGGCACGGCGTCGAGTGATCGCAGCGGCGGGAAGTCACTCGGCGCGCCCTCGATCACGAGTTGGGAAACTCGCTCGGGCCGTGACAAATCACGGAGGCCGTGCTCGCCGAGGTCTCGCAGCTCGCCGATTCCCGCCAGTGCGGCTGCATCCAGGAGTTCAGACGTGGTGCGCGAGACGAGCACCTGGCCCCCATGCCCGATCGCCATCAACCGGGCCGCACGATTGACCTCCGGCCCGAAGTAGTCGCCGTCACGTTCGTGGGCCTCGCCGGTATGCACGCCCATGCGTACGGCCGGGAGTTCCGCGGCGCGGAGGGCGAGCTGGGCATGCTTCGCAGCCGAGATGGCGTCGGCCGGCTCGGAGAAGGCGACTGCGAAACCGTCACCTCCAGTGGCGAACGTGAACCCGTGGTGCAACTCGAACGCTTCTTTCAAGATCGAGTCATGAGACACCAGGGCTGACTGCATCGCCTCCGCATCGCGTTCCCACAGACGGGTCGAGCCTTCGATGTCCGAAAAGAAGAACGTGACGAGACCGGAGGGAGCGTTCGGTACCGCAGTGAGTGGATCACCTGCCATTGGACTCTCCTCGTACCCCGCGCCCGCCGGCACGCTCGGCCACCGTGACTACACCCTGGTCGCATCCACCGTCTCGAACCGACCCAGGCCGTAGTCCCCTTTGATAGTGGTGCGGTGCATGCAACGGCCGGCCGACGGGGCCATGCCGGAAACGGCGTGGAGCACGCGCCAGTTGTCCCACACGACCATGTCGGTTGGCGCCCATTGATGGAAGTAACTGAGCTCGCGCGCCGCCGCAAAGATCTCGTCGCACACCGCGGCGAGTAGCGCATCACCTTCCGCACCATCCCGACCGTCGATGCCCTTGGCCATCCATGGCGACACGTGCAGGACCTTCTCGCCGGCCGGCCGAGTCCATACCGCGGGATGCAACGCTCGCGGCCGGTCTGCGAACTCGGTCATCACGGCCGCCGCCTCCGGAGATGCTTCCACCTCCACGAAGTCCGCCGGCCGACCGAAGTGGAGGTTGTCCAGGATGACGTCCATTGCGTAGAGGATGGTTTCGTCCTTGATGCGGTCCCGCAGTTCGCTCGAGAGCGCGTCGTAGAGCGCAATGCCGTCGACGAAGCCGGTGCGGCCGCCCTCGGATGGGATCTCGACCGCGCGCAGCACTCCAGCGCGGTTGAGCTCGTCGTTGTAGCAGTGGTCGAAGTGCCACGGCAGCCACTGCGACAACTCTTCACCGTTCAACCGCACTCGGCCACCGACATTGGGCAAATGGCGGATCTCGATCACGCCGAGTTCACCACCGGCGCGTGGTGTCGCCTTGCTCGGATGGTCCTTCAAGGGCCCGATCACGGTGCTCACCGCCACCTGCATCGACGGTGTCGGCTCGACATTGGTGAAGACGAGGAGTCCGTACCGATCGAACAGCTCGTTGATCTGCGCGCGCACGGCATCGTCGTTACACGCGTCTCGGGTCACACCGTCGATGCGCGCGCCGAAGCCGAGATCCTCACGAATCGGCTCTACCGTCAGGGTGTTCATGCTGTGCTCCTTTCGATGGTGCGGTCCGCCCACTCGACGAGCTGGGGCACGAGCAACGGCCAGCGCACGAACAACGAGCCGGTGGTCTCGATTGCGTGTCGACGCTCGTTCCACTCGTCGTCACCCCACGGCGGTTCCACCAACTCCGCGCCCGGGAGGCCCTCGGCCAACCCCATCGATGTGGCCCGCGTGTGCGACATGTCCGATTGCCCGCTGCGGAACACGAGGGTCGGCGCGGTCAGGCGCTCGATGTCCGCAGCGTCGAGACCCGGCACCAACGCGTCGTCGCACGGGCAGTAGGCGAGAGCCCAGCGGTCCATCACGTCGAGAAACTCTTGGCGATCCATCGCGAGAAACCGTGCACGATTGCGCGGGTTCGCGACGATGGTTTCCTGCCATTGGTCGAGCGCAACGACGGCCTCCATGCCGCCGTGCCATGCGGCATCGGCCGAGGGCATGCAGTAATAGTTGGCGAGCTGGAGCAGACCCGGCACGCCGCCGCTGATCCACCACATCGCGAGTCCTGCAGTGACGTCGGGATTGCGTGCTGCGGCGAGCAACGAGACGCGTGCGCCACCCGAACCGCCGGCGATCACCGTCGGTCCGAGGTCGAGGTGACGCAGGAGCGCTCCGAGCGCTTCGGCCTGCACTTCCGATTCCGACCGGCCCGTGAACACCACCGACGACTCACCACAGTTCGGGCGATCCCACGTGAGCACCTGCCGACCGGTATCGGCCAGCGCCTGTGCCATCTCCGGGAGTCCGCCGACGTTGCGAGTGAATCGACCGCCGGGCGTCAGCACCCACGGCTGGCCGTCGCCCACGAGCGAGTAAGCGATCTCCATCCCGTCCAACTCCGCGACCGGCATGTTCATCCCCCGTGCTCGTGTCTGCGGTCAGGGTACCGTCCCACCTGACACGCACGTCAGGGATCGAGCCGTGGGAGAAATTGTGGAGCTGCCGAAGATCATCAGCGTCGACGACCATGTGGTGGAGCCCGCGCACGTGTGGCAGACATGGTTGCCCGAGAGGTTCAGGGAGAAGGGCCCACACGTCGAGCGCAAGCGGTGGGGGAAGTTCAAGCTCAAGAAGGGCGCCAAGTACGAGATGACCGAGGATCCCGACGGCGAGTGGGGCGACGCCTGGATCTACGAGGACAAGCTCATCTACGTGCAAAAGAAGTTCGTCGCGATCCCGAAGGCGGCGACCGTCGGCGACGACGTGAGCACGTTCAACAAGACCCTCATGACCATGACCGCCACCACGTACGACGACATGCGGCCCGGTTGTTGGGATGCCAAGGAACGCAAGAAGGACTTCGAGCTCAACTGGGTCGACGGGTCCCTGCCGTTCCCCACGTTCCCGCGGTTCTGCGGCCAGACCTTCCACGAAGCCGACGATCGTGAACTCGCACTCGCGTGCGTCCAGGCGTACAACGACTGGATGGTCGAGGAGTGGTGCGACCCGTCGATCGGCATCAACATTCCGCTCGGCATCATGCCGTTGTGGGACCCCGAGCTCGCGTCGGCGGAGATCCAACGCAACGCAGCGCGCGGCGTCCGCGCAGTCTGTTTCTCCGAGCTCCCGACTCGACTCGACCTGCCGAGCGTGCACAGCGGTCATTGGGACCCGATGCTCGCGGCGTGCAACGACACGGGAACCACGTTGTGCATGCACGTCGGGTCGAGCTCCACTGATCCGTTCTCGTCTCGTGACGCGCCGGCGGGGGTGGGCAGCATGGTGGGGTTCAACAACTCGATGGCGTCGCTCGGCGACTACCTCTTCGGCGGGATCATGCACCGCTATCCGAAGTTGAAGATCGCGTACTCGGAGGGCCAGATCGGTTGGCTGCCGTATGCCCTCGAGCGGGCGGACACCGTATGGGAGGAGCACAACGCCTGGCAGAACTCCAAGCGCCTCTGCCCCGAGCCGCCGTCCTCCTACTACTACGACCGCGTCTTCGGTTGCTTCACGTGGGATCACCACGGCGTGAAGTCGCTCGACGAAGTGGGTGAGAACAACATCTGCTTCGAAACCGACTATCCGCACACGGACACCACGTGGCCGAACTCGAAGGAGTACTGCGAGAAGATGCTCGAGCCGGTGAAGAGCGACGAGCAGCGATACAAGATCCTGCGCGGTAACGCCATCCGGATGTTGGAGCTCGACCGCATCTGACGCGCTGGTGAGCGAGCCGGAACGGTGCGCGCACCTCGAACTCGATGACCGCATGTCTCCGAAGTATCGACTCGCATTCCCGTGCGGTCCATCCGTTCGCCACCGAATGGTCGCTTCGATGGTCCACGATGCCGGCATGGCCGACGACAACGCGCCCGTGTTGCCCGGAGGCGGGCGGAGGAGCGACATGACGCGTCTCGACTGGGAACGATCCCGACACGGTTTCACCGGATTTGACCGATTCGCCGGCTGCTGCCTGGCCACGTGCAGCTGCGGATGGTCCGGCGACCTCGAACAGACCGAAGACCAGGCCATCGTCGGCTACGGACGTCACCTCCGGGTGATGCGCGGCCGACGGCGCTCGGTCGACGCCGCTCGCTGAGCGAAAACGGGCTCGACCCAGGAGTGCGCGTCAGCGGGGATACGCGGCGGCCAACTTGGCGATCACATCGAGACACTCGCGTGCACAGTCGTCGATGATCTCGGCGACGGGGCGAACTGAATCGATTCGTCCGGCCACCTGACCGCACAGCGCGAGCGCCGCCTCCAGGTCGCCACCGAAGTAGAGATCGTGGTGGTTGAGCATCTCCGCCATCGCGTTGCGCTCAGTGTCGAACTCGAGTCCGCTCGTTCGTTCCGTGCGGAGCGCGCGCAACGCAGGGCTCGTGTGCTGGTTGAGGAACACGGTGTCCGTCTCGGCGGCGTCGACGATCGCCTGCTTCCAGTTGTCGTGGATCGGTGACTCCGCGGCCGACACCATCCGCGTGCCGAGCTGGATCCCCTCCGCTCCGAGCGCGAAGGCGGCCGCCATCGTCGGACCGTCCAGAAATCCGCCGGCGGCAATCACCGGCAGATCGATCTGGGACACGACGAGCGGCACCAGGACCATCGACGCGACCGGCCGGGGATTCTTGAACCCACCACCTTCGCCGCCCTCCACGATCAACCCGTCGACGCCGGCATCTGCGGCTTTGCGTGCTGCGTGCAACGTGGGCACCACGTGGAAGACCGTGAGCCCAGCATCCTTCAGCTGCGCCGTGTAGCGGGTGGGGCTCCCGGCCGACGTGGTGACGAACCGAATGCCCTGCTCCACCACGAAGTCCACGATGCTCGCGTCCCGCACGAACGCCTGGGCGATGTTCACGCCGAACGGCTTGTCCGTGAGATCTCGCATCTTGCGGATCTCGTCCCGGACTGCGTCGAGTTCACCCGAGCTTGTCTCGATGATTCCCATCGCGCCCGCCTCCGAGACTGCCGACGCCAGCTGCGCACGCGCGATCCAGCCCATCGGGGCTTGGACGATCGGAATGGCGACGCCGAGGAGTTCCGTGACCCGGTTGGAGAACATGTCCGAGTCTCGCGCTGCACGCCCCCTTTGGTGTCAGAACTAGACATTCAGGTCGAACTGCCCGGTCAACTGCGGCCACGAAGTGGTCGAGACCATTCCCGTGAAGATGTCGACGCGAGACGGTCTCGTGCGCCGGTCCGCCGCCGTGCTCTTTGCGTGCTCCGGCCTCATCACCATCGTCAACCAACTCGTCGCGCGCCCGGCGGGGACGCACACGTCCGTGGTGATCGCGTTCGGGACCGTCAGCCTGCTGACCGGCGGAATCGTGTTCGTCACGTTCCGCCACCAACTCCCCTGGTGGGCGCCGGTGGGCGTCGCCACCTGGGGCATGGTGTTGCTGGTCGGAACGGCTGCGCTCGGCAACACGGTTGCCAGCCCGAAGGAGCCGACGGCGGTTGTCGTCTTCATGATGGTCATCCTCGTCTGGCTGGGTCTGACGGCGGCGCGGGGAGTCGCCACCGCGTTTGCACCGGTGCTGATTACCGCAGCTGCGGTCCTGGCCGAACTGCCGGACTCGAAGGTGGTATTCGCCGATGCGGCACTCGTCATCGCCGTCTCGACTGCAGTGGCGGAAACGATCGCGTGGGCGATGCACGAGCTCGGGCGCCGTGAGGACCAACTCGCGACCCAGGCGACGACGGACCCGCTCACCGGTCTCTTGAATCGGACCGCGTTCACCGACTCGCTCACGGACGCGTGTCGCGCCGCCGAACGAGTGGTTCTCGCCTTCGTCGACCTCAACGGCTTCAAGGACGTGAACGACACTTTCGGACATCAGAGCGGCGACACGGTTCTCGTCGAGGTGGGTGAACGTCTCTCGCGTTTGGCGCGCAGTCGCGATGTCGTCGGACGATTCGGCGGCGACGAGTTCGTCATGCTCTTCCGGGGCATCCCGCCGGGAGTCCGGCCGGACAGCATGGTCGACCGGATCCGAGCGGTGCTGGCCGAACCGTGGCCCGACCTTGGGACGACCCGCGTCACCGCCAGCGTGGGCATCGTCGACAGTGCCGACGGAAACTCCGATCCCGAGGAACTGATCCGAGCCGCCGACACCGCGATGTACTCCCGCAAGCACGGCGCCGGGGACTCCCCCAAGCTGGTGACCTCGCGCGCGCTTGCCCACCACCGGGCCGCTATGGACGGACTCGGGGACGGTTTCTGTGTGTTGCGTCGCGTCGCGAGTCGGAACGACTGGGTGATCGTCGAGGCCAATCGACGCGTTCGCGATGCGTATCAGACAGCCGGCGTCGACCCCATCGGGCTCCTCGTGTCCGAGGCGAATCAGATCGCCGACAATTCCGGCTCCGAAGCGCTCTACACCGAGGCCCTGGCGACGGGCCGCCGCGCGGAATCCGAGATCGAGCTGCGTATCCCCGGCGAAGCGCCCAGTTGGCGGCGGCTGATCGCCATCCCGGTGGCCGAGGAGACCGTGGCGGTGTTGACGTCGGACATCACCGCCGAGCGCGCCGCGCACGAAGGACTGGCCGACGCCGTCGAGTACAGCAACGCCGTGGTCGAATCGGCGGCCGATGCGATCCTCACCGTCGACGCCGACGGCCGGATCGCCGGCTTCAACGCCGCGGCCGAGCTCGCATTCGGGATCAACCGCAACCAAGCCATCGGACGACCGTACGGCGACTTCGTGCCGGTGTCGTCGGCGCCGGCACTGAGCGATGCATTCACGCGCGGCGACAACACACGCGTCGAGACGACTCTGCTGCGAGCAGACGGTTCGGAGTTCATCACCCAGGTTGCGATATCAGAAGTCGTCACGAGTCGCGGCACGATGTACACCGCGATCGTGCGGGATGTGACCGAACAACGCACCGCGGAGTCTGCGCTGCGAGTGGCGCTCGAGTGCGACGACCTCACCGGCCGGCCGAACCTGCACTCGCTCCTCGTCCAAACCGACAAGGCCGCCCAGTGCGCGCGCGAGGCCGGCACCACGATTGGCCTGCTCTTCGTCGACCTCGATCGCTTCACGTTGGTGAACGACAGCCTCGGCCACGATCTCGGCGACTCACTGCTGATCGACGTCGCCGACCGTGTCGCCGGCGTCATCCGCGGTGGTGACGTCGTCGCTCGAATCAGCGCCGACCACTTCGTGGTGCTGTGCGAGCAGGTCGACTCCGACGCCGTACTGGTGGACCTCGCATCGCGCATCCACGAGGTCCTCCGCGCACCGTTTGGGCTCGCGTCCGGACGCGAGGTGTTTCTCACGGCATCGATCGGGGCCGCGTACTGGGACGGGACCGAAGCTCCACGCGATCTCGTGCGCTTCGCGCAGACTGCGATGCAGCATTCGAAGCGCACCGGGCCGTCGGGCGTGCGCATGTTCAGCGGCGACATGGCGATCGTTTCCACGTCCCGGCTCGAGGCCGAAACCGCACTCCGTCGTGCACTCGACCGGAATGAGTTGGTTCCGTACTACCAGCCGATCGTGGACCTGACGTCCGGCGCGATTCTTGGCGTGGAGGCGCTCGCGCGTTGGGAGCATCCAACGCGCGGTCTGGTGCCGCCGAGCGAGTTCATCGACCTTGCGGAGCAGACCGGTCTCATCGTGCCGCTCGGCGAGTGGATGTTGCGCACGGCGCTCCGGGACTGCGCCTCGTGGCAACTCAGTGCACCCGGCGTCGGCGTGTCGATCAACGTGTCCGCTCACCAGTTCCGGACCGGCAACCTCGTGACGGTCGTGGCCTCGATCCTCGCCGAGCTGGAGCTCGCGCCGGAGTTGGTGACCCTCGAGATCACCGAGTCTCTGATGCTCGAGCATTCGTCCTGGAACCTGGCCATCCTCCAGGAACTCCGCGCCCTCGGTGCCCTCCTTGCCCTGGACGACTTCGGCACCGGCTACAGCGCACTCACGCACCTTCGGAAGCTGCCGCTCACCACCATCAAGATGGATCGATCATTCATCGATGGCATCGACGCCGCAGACTGCAAGGCCACGGTGCGGGCGATCGTCGAGCTCGCTCGCGTGCAGGGCATCGGTGTCGTCGCCGAGGGCATCGAGACCGAGGCCGCACGCGAGCTCGTGCAGTCAGCCGGTTGCGATCGCGGTCAGGGGTATCTGTTCGGAAAGCCCCAGCCGCTGCACGAGGTGCTCTCGACGATTCGTGCCCAAGCGATGAATCCTGCCTGGGCGTCGGCTCCGCACGCCTGAACCTTCGGCTCAGGGAGAGCGGATCTCGGTCCGATACCTCGGGCATGTCGACGTTGTTCCGCTCGTTCGTCCTCGTTGCCGGCACGGTCACTCTGACGGTTGTCGGTTTGGCGTCGCCGTCGACCGCCGCGCCCAAGGGCGTGAGGTCAACGGTCTACGTCGCGCCTCGGGACCGGGGTCCCGAGCGCGGCACCCGGACCGCTCCGTTCCACAGCATCGCCGCGGCGCAGGCCGCGGTCCGTCGTCAGCTGCCGGACATGCACTCCGATCTGCACGTGGTGCTCGCCGACGGCACCTACTCGCTGGACGCGCCGCTACGTTTCACCGCGGCCGACTCCGGCCGCAATGGTCACGACGTCATCTACGAAGCTGCGCCCGGCGCGCACCCGGTCCTGAGCGGCGGCACGGCGGTGCACGACTGGAAACCGTCGAGCGAAGTGAATGGCGCGTGGGTCGCGCGCGTGCCTCGATCGCTGCGCACGCGCCAGTTGTACATCGACGGTCAACGCGCGCCGGTCGCATCCGGTCCGCCACCTGTCGCACTCACCCAGACTGCGACCGGATACTTAGCGGCCGGCGCGGCGATGGCAGCGTGGCGCAACCCGTCCGAGATCGAGATGGTCTATGACCGCGGGCCATCGAACTGGACGCAGAGCCGTTGCCGCGTCCGCTCGATCCGGGGCACCTCCGTCACCATGGTGCAGCCGTGTTGGGACAACACCACCCGCCGGGCCGATGCACCGCACAGTGTTCTGGCCCGTTCCCTGTTCAACCAGGAGTTGAAGGTGACACCGGTCGTCACGAACGCGTTCGAACTCCTCGACGAACCTGGCGAGTGGTACTTGGATGAACACCAACACCGCCTGTACGTGATCCCAAAGGCCGGACAAGACCTGACCCGCACCGAGGTCGTCGTCCCCCGTCTCGAGACGCTGCTCGAAGGATCCGGCTCCGTGCGTGCGCCGATTCACGACGTGACGTTCCAGGGCCTCACGTTCTCGCACGCGACGTGGCTCGGGCCGAGCGGG
>JANLTQ010000279.1:0-7340 GCA_031363005.1 Acidimicrobiia bacterium
GCCGCTCGCGGCGCTGGCGACGCCAGACGGTCCTGGCGCGTCCAGTTCCTTGAGGAAACACCGGCAGCGTGCCGATAGAGAGTCATGCGGAGTCGGTGGGTGGCGGTGGGAATCGTCGTCGGAGTCCTGGCCGCCGCGAGCAGCGCCGGAGCCTCGTCGCTGCCCGGCGCACCCTTGTGTCCGCTGTTCCCGTCCGATTCGTACTGGCACGCCCGAGTCGACGGTCTGCCGACCGATCCCAGTTCGGACACCTACGTGGCCAACGCGGGCGCCGCGTCGTCGATGCACGCCGACTTCGGGGCCGGCCTGTACGCCGGTGGTCCCATCGGGATCCCGTACACCACCGTCGGCGGGACACAGCCGAAGGTCCCGATCAACTTCGAGTACGCCGATGAGAGCGACCCCGGTCCGTATCCGATTCCGGCCGACGCCCCCATCGAAGGTGGATCACAGAGCACCGGTGATCGCCATGTGATCGTTGTGGACCGCGACGCGTGCCGGGACTACGAGCTGTACGCCGCCACGCCCACGCAAACCGGTTGGAACGCCGGCTCGGGTGCGGTCTTCGACCTCAACTCGAACGCGATGCGACCCCGCACGTGGACCAGCGCCGACGCCGCGGGCCTTCCGATTCTCCCTGGGCTCGTGCGCTACGACGAGGTTGCCTCCGGTGACATCGACCATGCGATCCGCATCACCTTGCGGCGGACGGATCGTCGGTACGTGTGGCCGGCGCGTCACCAAGCGGGCTCGGCCGATCCGACCGCGGCACCGATGGGTGCGTGGCTGCGACTCAAGTCCACGGTCGACATCTCTCGCTTCGGTCCGCAATCGCGAGTCGTGCTGCGCGCGTTGCAACAGCACGGCGGCATCGTGGCGGACAACGGCTCGTCGTGGTTCATCTCCGGCGCGCCGGACGCGCGGTGGGACAACAATGATCTGCACGGCCTCGGCGGGTTGCACGGGTCGGACTTCGAGTTCGTCGACTCGTCGTCGCTGATCACCGATCCCGACTCGGGGCGGGTGGTGACCGCGCCGGCGCGCAGTGATGTAACGGGCGGGCTCAGCCTTGACGGCCTGGGTGGTCTGCACCAGTTCGTGGTCGGAACCGGTCCTCGTTTGGGTCGAGTGCGCGGCGCGCCCTACTGGCCGAGTTGGGACATCGCTCGCGGGGTAGCGCTTGCGTCCGACCACCGGGCTGGACTCGTGCTCGACGGTCTCGGTGGTCTTCATCCGTTCCGCGTGGGCACGGGAACCGCGCTGCCCCTGGTGGTCGGGGCGCCCTACTGGCCAGCGTGGGACATTGCTCGCGGTGTCGCGCTCCTCCCCGACGGTTCGGGTGGCTACGTGCTCGATGGCTTCGGTGGGCTGCATCCGTTCCGGCTCGGTGCCGGACCGATGCCACCGGCGCTGACCGCCGGCCCGTACTGGAGTGGTCAGGATCGTGCGCGCGGCATCACGCTCATGCCTGACGGTCGGAGCGGCTACCTGGTCGATGCGTCGGGCGCGATGTATCGGGTCGCGTTCGGTGGCGCGCCGCGTCCGCCCCGAGCGCGCGGCAACTTCGTGACGCCGGGCCAACCACTCACCCGCGGCGTCGCACTCTTGCCCGATGGCACCGGTGGCTACACGATCGACGTGCAGGGTGGCATCCACCCCTTCGCCGTCGGTCCGACCAACCCGATCGCACCACCGACGTCCGGCGCCGCCCACTGGTCCTGGCCTATCGCCCGCAACCTCGCTATCTAATTGCTCGTCCGCCTTGTCTGCTCGTACGGTCGCCGATCAAGGGACCTGGGGAGCTCGTGGGCTCCCTACCGAGCTGTACGCCTCCGCTTCGCTACGGCTCTCGTGTGAGTTGAGCGCGATCGCAATCAAGTTTCGTAGTGGTTCAGGAGCCGTTCGAGCCAGGCTCGTGAGTCGGGGAGGCCGCCGGGGCGGTTGCGGAGGAGCCACAGCCGTTCGTGTTCGACGATGACGGGCCGCAAAGCCTCGGCGAGCTCGGCGCGCTCAGATACTCCGACGTTGGCGAGCGCGCCGCCGACCCCGAGGCGCGCCCGCGCGTCGGCGGTCAGCACCCGCACGAGCGCGATCGCGTTCCGAAGTTCGGCGACGATGAGATCGGCGTCGGGTCGCGTCGAGCGAATCCCGGCGAGGCGCTCCTCGTACCCGTCCAGATCGCCATCGACCGCCTCGTACTGATCCGCCGCCGCGCCCTTCAGTGGTCCGCGGCCCACATCGATCTGGGGGAAGTACAGCGGCAACACCAGGGTCGAGACGTTCCACATTTGCGGCTCGAGCCGCAGATGCACATCGCCGATTTCCACGACGATCGAGCCCAGCTCACCACTCGAGTCCTCGTAACTGTGGCGCGAGAGCGCATCGGCCAGATCGAGATCGCGGTTCGTGGACGCGCACCAACTCATCGCCGCGCCGAACGCGAGGCCGGGGTCGCTGATCGCCGGGTATTGCAGGTGTCCGTTGTCGCCCCAGTCGGTGTTCAACATTCCGGTTGCGCCGTGAGCGACGGCTGCGTCGATGGCCTCGGTGATGTCGGTGCGCATGTTCGTGGTGCGGCCGAGAATCGTCAGCCAACTCGACGTTCCGGGCGCGACCCAGCGCGGAATGCCGGCTCGGGCGAGGGCCTCCAGACGCTCCGTCCACGGATGGCCCGCGTCGTAGCCCCATTCGCACACGATGACATCGGCCGGCAGTTCGCCGAGTCGGTCAGCGTGGGTTGCGAGGATGTCGCCCCACATGACGATCGTGCGGCCGGCCAGTTCCGGAAGGGCTCGCAGCGTGTGCACCCAAGCGAGGTAGTCGTCGAAGCGATCGCCCGGCATCTCCCACGGCTCATCGAGCCCAAGGTTGACGAACCGGCGATCGGAGAAGTGCGGGAGCAACTCGCCGAAGAGCGAACGCACGAGGGCCAGCGAGCCGGGTTGGGTCGGTTCGATGGTGCTCGGCGGGTAGCGCATCCCCATCATCACGTAGCCGTCGGGGTCCATCGCGAGGACGGCGTACTCCTTATGGGCCAGCCACCGGTTCATGTGTCCGAGCGAGTTCTGGTTCGGCACCAACGCGATGTGGCGGGCGGCGCAGTACGCGTCGAGCGCATCGATCTCGGCTGCAGTGAATGGGCTCGCATTCCGCCAGACCACCTCGTGATCGGCGTAGGCGAACGTGTGCTCCGCGTAGAGCTCGATGTGGTTGATCTTCCACTCGGCCAGGCGGTCGACCAGCGCGAGCAACGTCTCCATCGTCGGCACCTTGTCGCGGGAGACGTCCAGCATCACGCCGCGCTCGGGGAGGTCCGGCCAGTCCCGGATGGTGCCGGTCGGCAGTCCCTCCGGGTGCACCCGGGCGAGTTGGCGCAGGGTCATGCGGCCGTAGAACTCGCCCGCGGGATCGGCCGCGTCCAGGCGGATGCCCGAGTCGGTGATGGTGAGCGCGTACCCCTGCGCGGGGAGGTCGGCGCCGGCGTGCACCGCGGGTTCGGAATGCGTCACCGCGCCCGGGCGCAATGCCTGCTCGCGTGGTTCGGGGAGCAGGGTCACGTGAGGTCCTTCCGGTACACGAGAAATGATCGGCCGAGCGTTGCGCCAACTCGCGCGTAGGGCACGACCGGACTCACCCACGCGATCTCGGCGTGGGTGCGCCCGCCGGCACGGAGTCGATGCAGCGCGCCGAGCAGTGGCGCCCGGCCGTCGCCGCGCCCGAGTCGATCGGGCCGGACCGCCACCGGCCCGACGAAGCCGGCTCGGTTCACGTCGTAGGCGCAGACCGCGCTGATGCCAGTGGCGTCCTCGGCGAGCACCAGACCGCCTTGGTCGCACGCCCGCAGCATCTCGGCGCGCCAGAAGCTCCAGTGTTCGGTGGCCCATGCCGCGACTGCGTCGCGGTCGGCGGTGACCGCCACACGCCAGCCGCCCGGATCTGCGGGAACCGCGGCCAAGTCGATGTCCATGTTGAGGTGTACGTCGACCCGGGAGTAGTGCAATCGCTCGACCAGACAGATCGCGGCGAGTTCACGGGCGTCGATGCCTGGCCATAAGTAGTACGGGGCATCGGCGCCGACGGTCACGCTGTTCGCGCCCGCGTCGCGTAGGTCGGATTCGGCCGCAGCCAACAACGCGCGCCCGAGGCCCTGACCGCGTCGGCTCGGATCGACGGCGAGGAACCGGACGAATCCCTGCACCCCGGCGGTCACCGTCGCGACGACCCCGACAGCTGGGTCGCCGCGCACCACCGCCGGTTGATCGGAGGCGGTAAGCGAGCGCCGCAGTTCGTCGCGGCTCGGGGGATCGAGAAGAGAACGGCCGGCGAGCAGCGCAATCGCCTCGATGGCATCGGTCCCCAGGGTCAGAAGATCCACGCCGCCGAAGTTAGGGCGGAATGAGTTCGGACAAATGACCACGCAGAGTGGTCAAGCTCTCCGAACAATCCGTCGATAGCTCCCGAGGAGCACCAACAGACCGAGGGGACTATCGCAGTGAGTGGTATCGAGGCAACGCTTCGCGAAGACATCGCCCGAGATCAAGAGCGCGCCGACCTCCCGAAACGGGGCATCGCGACCGCGCAAGCAATTGTGCGCCGGCGCCACCAGATCGCGTTCGTGGTGGCCATGGTGACCTGCGGTCTTGTTTTCGCCACCCTGGTGTCGGAGAACATCATCGACCTCGGCGCCAAGAGTTGGATCGACACCGAGGTGACGCGGTTTGCGCTCGCCGCTCTGAGCGTCTTCGTGATCTTCTACGCCTTCGACAAAGAACGTGTGCTTCGCCGAGTCGTGCGCGAGCGCGAGCAACTGTTCGCGCTCGATGGTGAACTCGCAGGGAGTCTGTTGAGCGCGGGCCTCGTTCTTGACGCCGTCACCGCGTTGCACGCACGCCTCGAACTGGCCGACGTCCTGCCGTGCATCGTGGATCAGGGCCGGTACCTCGTCGGCGGTGAGCACGGTGTGCTCTTCCTGGAGGAAGACCGTCAACCCATGCAGCCCGTCGTCGATGCGCACTCGTTGGCCGCCGAAGTCCAGACCATGGTGGATCTGGTGAGCGAGCGGCGCTCCGTCGTCGCCCAGGGTCGGGAGAATTCAGGCGCCGAGCATGCGCTGGACATCGGCATTCCCATCAGCGTCAGCGGTGAACTCCTCGCAGTCCTCGTCCTACCGGGAATCGTGGCGCCGGCATTGACGACCGACATGAACGCGCTGCTGACCCGATTCGGTGACGCGGCTGGCGCGGCATTGTTGAACGCGCGGCGCTATGAAGCGGCGATGTTCCTACTCGACGTTGCCCACTAGAGGGGCTTAGACGACCCAGGGGTAGTCGTCACCCGGCCAGGTGACGACGTTCTCGGCCCGCAACGAGTCGATGGTCGCGCCGTCTTTGCCGAGCCACTCGAGGATCTCGCGAGTGTGTTCGCCCACCAGCGGCGGCGGGCTCGACGAAGATGCCGGGGTGTCGGAGAACTGGATGAGTTCACCGAACTGACGCATGAGCCCCATCATGGGGTGCTCGTATTCCGCGACCAGTCCGAGTTCCACGTTGTCCGCGTCGTTCAGCACGAGGTCACCGCCGAGCGAGTTCAGCGGCACCTCGTTGGGCACGCCGGCATCGTCGAGCGCGTACGACCAGGACATGGTCGTGCGGGTGAGAAAGCGCGGCGCGAGGAGTGCCTCGAGCGCATCCCGGTTCTCCCGGCGGAGGGCGGCGACGGCGAAGCGCGCGTCGTCGGCGAGTTCGGCCACCCCGAGTGCACCGCACAGCGCGATCCACTCTGATTCCTTCACGGCCGCGATCTGGATCCACCCGTCTTGGGTCTCGTACAGGCGGTAACACGCGCTGGTGCCGTGCAGTCCGTGGTCCAGGCGGGGACGCTCGACGGCCTCGCCGTTCACCAGCAACGCGTCGGACGCGAACACTGCGCCGCCGTCCATCAGGGACGTCCAGAGTTCCTGGCCCTCGCCGGTGACGCGCTGGTGATAGAGCGCCGCGAGTGAGCCGACCACCGACAGCATCGCGTTCGCCGCGTCGCACATTCCGAAGCGGTAGTAGAGCGGATCGTTGCCGGTGTGGACCGCGCCGGCTTCGTATTCGAGTCCGGCCGATGCTTGGTACAGCGGATCGAGACCGCCGAAGTGCGCGAGCGGACCCTCGAGTCCGTACGCCCACGTGTTGCAGTACACGACGTCCGGGTTGACGCGCTTGGAGTCCTCGTACCCGATCCCGAGCCGGTTCGCGACTCCCGCGGTCATGTTGTGGTGCACCACATCGGCGCGCGCGATGAGTTCGAGCGCAATCTCCAGGCCGCGCGGATTTTTCACGTCGAGCGCGATGGCCTGCTTGCCGCGCTGGCAACCGAAGAACGGCTTCCCGGCAAGCCGCATGCCGTCACCGGTGACCGGCTCCACCTTGATCACCCGCGCGCCGAGATCGCCCATGATCATCGGGCCGAACGGCCCGGCGAGGTACTGCCCGAAGTCGACGACGAGAACATCTTCGAGCGCGGGCATCAGACCACCGCCCCGGCGATCGCGTGGATTTCGGTATCGGAGTATCCGAGCGCGCCGAACACCTCGGTGTTGTGCTGGCCCGGCATCGGTTGCGGTCCGGCGATCGCGCCCGGCGTTCCGTGCAGGTTGATGGGTACGCCGATCTGGGTCGTGGTCCCGAGCTCGGGGTCCTCCACCGTCGCGACCATCCCGTTGGCCACCAGCTGCGGGTGGGGATTCCCCGTCGATCCGAGCGCCTCCTCCATCGTGATGACGGCCTCGATGGCGTGGTTGTGCGCCTGGAAGTTCGCGACGAGCTCGGCACGGTCATGCGTCTTGTACGCCGCCCGCCGTCGTTGGGTGAACGCCTCGCGTTCCTCGGGCGGCAGCGCCATGAACGCGAACGGATCGGGCGCGTCGTCGAGGCCGAGCAGCGCGTCCTGACTCAGGGTGGGGGTCAGGCCACTCATCACCGACGTGTGCACCCACTCCTCGTTGGCACACTCGAAGAGGAACTGCTGGTGGATTCCGGGTGGGTAGCTCTTGCCCATGAGGTCGTGGAAGGCCGCGGGAGCCTGCTCCACCTGCTGCCAGATCTGGGTCGAGTACAGCAGTGCACCCTGGAAGAGGGAGGTGCGCACGTGCTGACCGCGTCCGGTGCGTTCCCGCGCGATCAGCGCCGCCAGGATGCCGCTTGGAATCAAGAACGCGGCACCCATACTCGGCATCGGCATAGCTAGGAAGATTGGTCCGAGCCGCCAACCCGGTTGTTCCCACTGTTGGCCGCTACTCGCCTGGATGAGGGCGTCGTAGCCCGGGCGCGGCGCGTGACGATGGCCCTCGGGAT
>JANLTQ010000312.1:0-2115 GCA_031363005.1 Acidimicrobiia bacterium
ACTCGTTGCCGTCGATGTCGACGACGTGACTTCCCTTCCCTTCGCGCAGATACACCGGGTACGGGTCCCAGGCTTGGAAGGACGACGGCACGCCCATCGGCATGTGCTGCACGGCGCGCTCGTACATGGCCTTCGACCCGGTCGTGCGCGCCCAGAGACCCTCGTTCTCGGATGCCGCGATGGTCTCAGCGCGGGCAGTCAAATGGTCCTTCATTTCCGCTCCTACGCCTTCGAAGTCGGGTGTGGGCGAACCCACGCGCAAAATGCACGCTGGGGCTTGCGTATTTGGTGCGAGTTGGGGGAGTTAGTGCTTGATCATCACGTGCTTGAGTTCGGTGTAGGCCTCGATGGCGTAGATGGACATGTCCTTGCCGTAGCCGGACTGCTTGAAGCCGCCGTGGGGCATCTCGGAGACGATCGGGATGTGGTCGTTCACCCAGACGCACCCGAAGTCCAGCGCGGCGGTCATGCGCATGGCGCGGCCGACGTCGGAGGTCCATACGCTCGCCGAGAGTCCGTAGTTCACGTCGTTGGCCCAGGCGAGCGCTTGCGCGTCGTCTGAGAACCGCTGCACGGTGACCACCGGGCCGAAGACCTCGCGTTGCACGATCTCGGAGTCTTGCGCCGGGTTCACCACGACCGACGGTTGGTAGAAGAACCCGGGACCGTCGATGTTCGCACCTCCGGTGGTGATCTCTGCTCCCGCCTCGGCGGCGCGGCTCACCATGCCGCTGACGCGTTCGCGCTGGCGCTCGGAGATGACCGGGCCCATGGCGGTGTTTTCGGCGAACGGATCACCGGTGACGATCTGGCCGACGGACGCGGTGAGTCCACTCACGAGATCGTCGAACACGCGTGGCCCGGCCATGAGCCGGCACGGGGCGGTGCAGTCTTGGCCCGAGTTGTAATACGACATGTCCGTGAGGATCGCGATCGCGGCCTCGATGTCGGCGTCGTCGAAGATGATCACCGGCGCCTTGCCCCCGAGCTCGAGGTGCACGCGCTTGAGTGAGTCCGCCGCGCTCCGGGCGATGGCCTTGCCGGTCTCGACGCTGCCGGTGAGTGACACCATCGCAACGTCGGGGTGGCGGACGAGCGCGTCACCGGCGGTTGTGCCGTCGCCCGTGATCACGTTGAGGACACCCTTGGGCAGGATGTCTGCCGTGATCTCCGCGAGGCGCAGTGCCGTCATCGGTGTGAGCTCTGACGGTTTCAGGACCACGGTGTTGCCGGCGGCCAACGCGGGACCGAGTTTCCAGGTGGCCATGTTGATCGGATAGTTCCATGGCGCGATCGAGCCGACCACCCCGAGCGGGTCTCGCCGCAGGTACGACGTGTGCTCTTCGAGGTACTCACCGGCCGCGCGGCCTTCGAGGAAGCGGGCCCCGCCGGCGAAGAAGCGCCAGTTGTCGAGAGTGAGATCCATCTCGAACTCGATCATCCCCGCGGGCTTGCCGCAGTTCTCCATCTCGAGGTGCTTGATCGTGTCCAGGTCACTCTCGATCGCGTCGGCGACCGCGAGCAGCGCTTCGCTGCGTGCCCGCGGCGTGGCGGTGCGCCAGGTGCCGAATGCTTCCTTGGCGGCGGCGACGGCCGCGTCCACGTCGGTGGCGCCGGATGCCGGGACGTCGGCGATGGACTCACCGGTGGCGGGATTGAGGACCGAGTCGGTGGCGCCGTCTTGGGCGTCGACCCACTCGCCGGCGATGAAGTTCTGGTGCGGCATCGAAGTGCTCCTCCGGGGAGAAAAGTCGTGTCGGCAATGCTACGGCGACGGAGCCACCGGACCACGATGTTGCGTGGTCAGAGGGCGGTCACGCAAGGGACTTCGTCGAGAAATATGCGTTGGAAGACGAATTCCACCGGTTGCAGGGCTTGCGCTCACCGATGGTTTCGCGCAGACTCGCCGTTCACACGACCGCCGGAGGAACTGACCGGGTGACCGACGAAACCGTCATCGCGATCGAACACGTGACGAAGCGATTCGGCGCGTTCGTGGCCGTGGACGATGCGGACTTCGGCATCAACCGGGGCGAGTTCTTCTCCATGCTGGGACCGTCGGGATGTGGGAAGACCACGACCTTGCGCATGATTGCCGGGTTCGAGCAACCGTCC
>JANLTQ010000335.1:0-5913 GCA_031363005.1 Acidimicrobiia bacterium
CAGGTCCAGGTGTAACGAGCTGGTCCGGCGTTCGTGACCCGCCGAGCGGATGAATTCGATACCCGGGAACGCACCGGAGTTCGGCGAGATGTCCACGATGTCATCCGACTGGTCGACCACCTCGTAGCCCAGGACACGACACCAAAAGTCCCCGAGACGGACGGGGTCGTCGCACTCCACGACAACGCTGAACCAACTGCTTGGCATGCCACCACCGTACGGGTCTTGAAATCCCGGGCAGCGTGGTTGGAGGTGGGACCAAACTGGCCCCATGCGTGCACGGGGGTGGCGCAACCGCGCCTTGTTGCGGGTGTGGCCGTATTTGCGGCCGTACCGGCGCCATGTCATCGGTATCGTCGTGTCCGCGATCATGTCGATGGCCGCCCAGGTGTCGCTGCCTCTGATCATCGCTGCCGTCATCGACGGTCCGCTGGCTCGCGGCGACCGGGGCGGCATCCTGCGGTGGTGTCTGCTCGCCGTCGGCCTCGCCGTCATCGACGTCGGGTTGACCTACGCACGGCGGATCTGGCTCGCCATCGTCGCCACCGAGATGGAGACTCACCTCCGCAACGATCTCTACGAACATCTCCAGGCGCTCGACGTGGACTTCCACGATCAGTGGCAGTCAGGCCAACTGCTGTCGCGTTCCACGACGGACCTCGCAATCGTTCGTCGCTTCGTCGGGTTCGGTGCGGTGTTCTTCGTGCTGATCAGCGTGTTGGTTACCGCGATCTTCACGGTGCTGCTCTTTCTGTCCTGGCCGCTCGCGTTGCTCACCTTCGGCGCTGCGATTCCCGTGGTGGTGCTGTGTCGACGGTTCGAGCGTGACTACTACGAGGTGGTGCGCCAGATTCAGGACCGCACCGGCGACCTCACGACCACCATCGAGGAGGCCGCCAAGGGGATTCGGGTGCTGAAGGCGTTCGGCCGGAGCCGGGAGGCATTCGAGGGCTTCGACCGACAGTGCGTGCAGATCTACGACGATCAGTTGGGCCGCGTCCGCCTGCACACGCGCTTCGTGTGGGTGCTGGCAGTCATCCCGAATCTCACCCTCACTGCGGTGCTGCTGGCGGGTGTCCTCGCGGTCGGCAACGGGAGCCTGGCGCTCGGCGAGCTTGTCGCATTCGTGGCCTACGTGCTGATGCTCACGTTCCCGCTCGAGATCTTGGCGTGGATCATGGCCCTCGCCGGTGAGGCCGAGACCGCCGCGAGCCGCGTGTTCGAGGTGTTCGACACCGAGCCCGCAATCAAGGACCGGGACGGTGCGATCCACCTCGACCGGGCGGTCGGCAACGTGTGCTTCGAGGATGTCTCGTTCCGCTATCCCAACAGCGCTCGACCCGCGCTCGAGCACATCGATCTCGTGGTGCACGCGGGGGAGACGATCGCGATCGTCGGGGCGACGGGTTCGGGCAAGACCACGCTCGCGACGCTGCTCACCCGGCTCTACGACCCAACCGCCGGCCGGGTCACGCTCGACGGCGTTGACCTGCGCGATCTCAGCCTGCGCACCCTGCGTGCCAACGTCGCGTTTGCGTTCGAGGAGCCGTCACTGTTCTCGGCCTCGGTACGCGAGAACCTGCTGATGGGAAAACACGATGCGACCGATCCCGAGCTCGAGGCCGCGCTCGAGATCGCGCAGGCGGGCTTTGCGCTCGACCTGCCGTGGGGGCTCGAGACCCGCATCGGCGAGCAGGGCCTCACGCTGTCCGGCGGGCAACGCCAACGCCTCGCCCTCGCCCGCGCCATCATCGGACGGCCACGAGTCCTCGTGCTCGATGACCCGCTCTCCGCGGTCGACGTCCACACCGAAGCACAGGTGTCCGCCGCGCTCCGACCCGTGCTCGCCGACTCAACGGTCTTCATCGTGGTGCACCGACCGTCGACGGTCGCGCTCGCCGACCGCGCGGTGCTGCTCGACCACGGCGGGTTCGTGGCCACCGGAACCCATCAGCATCTGATGGCCCACGAACCGCGGTACCGAGCTGTGCTGAGCGAGGAGACGGCCGCGTGAGTATCGAACCCGACTCGGTCCACAACATCGACCCGCACGTCCCCATCGACGTCACCGGCGACAAGATCGTCGACGCGTGGCGCGGCGTCAAGGCGGAGGACGAAGAGCAGGTCGAGGGCGGCCTCGCCGGTCTGTTGCGGACTCGGAGCCGCGCGCTGCTCGGCGATCTGGTTCGCCCGCATCGTCACTCGGTGATCGGCGCCGCGCTGATGGTCTCGATCGCCACCGCCGCCCGACTCGCGGTGCCGTGGCTCATCCAGATCGGCATCGATGACGGCATTCCACCCCTGCGCTCCGGCGGGAGTGGCTCGGTGCGCCCGTTGGTGCTGACGGTCGTCGGCCTGCTCGTGGCCACGCTCGTCGCCGCCATCACGTACAACAAGTTTCTGTTGGTGCTCGGTCGAGTGGGCCAACACGTCGTGCTCGACATCCGTCGCCGCCTGTTCATGCACTTCCAACGGCTGAGCACCGCGTTCCATGAGCGCTACACGTCGGGCCGGGTCATCTCTCGCCAGACTTCGGACGTCGAGGCCATTGCGGACCTGCTCGGCGACGGCCTCATCAACCTGGTGATCTCTGCGTGCCTGCTCGTCGGTATCGGCGTCGCGCTCCTGCTCCTCGACTGGCGGTTGGCCGTGGTGACCCTGGCTGCGTTCCCCGTGTTGTTTCTCATCACGCGGTGGTTTCGCACGCGTGCCGAGCATGCGTACCGGGCGACACGCGAGGCGGTCGCGCTGGTGATCGTGCACTTCGTCGAGAGCCTCGGCGGGATCCACGCGGTGCACGCCTACCGACGCGAGGCGCGCAATCAGGAGATCTTCGACCACCTCGACGATCGCTATCGGGGCGCGAACTTCTGGTCACAGCAGCTGGGCGCGGTGTACGGGCCGTCGGTGCAGTTCATCGGCCGGCTCATGTCCGCAGTCGTACTCGGCGTGGGCGCGACGCTCGTCCTCGACGGGCAGATGACGGTCGGTGTGCTCACTGCGTTCTTGCTGTACTTGCGCCAGTTCTTCTCACCGATGGAGGAGCTGAGCCAGTTCTACAACCTGTTCCAGGCCGCGGCGGCGGCGCTCGAGAAGCTCTCGGGAGTGCTGGAGGAGACGCCGAGTGTGAGAGAGCCGACGAGCCCGGTGCCACTCGCAGCGGCGTCAGGATCGCTCGGTTTCGACGGCGTGGTCTTCGGCTACCGCGACCGCACGGTGCTCCACCACTTCGACCTCGAGATCCCTGCGGGCCAGACCCTCGCGCTGGTGGGGGCGACCGGTGCAGGTAAGACCACCATCGCTCGGCTCGCCGCACGGTTCTGGGATCCGACGACCGGCTCGGTCACCCTCGATGGCATCGACCTCCGGTCGTTGTCCGAACCCGACCTCCGGCGCGCGGTCAGCACGGTCACGCAGGAGAACTTCCTGTTCGCCGGTTCGGTTGCGGACAACATTCGGCTCGGGCGACCCGATGCCACCCAGGCGGACGTGGAGGCAGCTGCGCACGCGATTGGCGCCCACGACTTCATCAGTGGCCTGCCCGATGGATACGCCAGCGACGTGCACCAGAAGGGCGCGCGACTCTCTGCCGGCCAACGCCAACTGGTGGCGTTTGCACGTGCCTTCCTCGCGGACCCGGCGGTGCTGATTCTCGATGAGGCGACGTCGTCACTGGACGTTCCGTCGGAACGTCTTGTCCAGCGCGCGCTGCAGACGCTGCTCGCCGAACGGACGGCGATCATCATCGCTCACCGTCTGACCACCGTCGAGATTGCCGACCGGGTCGTCGTCGTCGACGCGGGTCGTATCGTCGAGGACGGCGCGCCCACTGACCTCATCGGCGGCACCGGTCGGTACGCGGCACTCCACCGCGCCTGGGCCAGCAGCTTGGTCTGATCGTCGGCGCGGGTCACGAAGGTCTTCCTCCTAGGCTCGGCGGCATGGCACTCCGAATTGTGGTCGCTGAGGACAGTTACCTCGTACGGGAAGGGGTCGTCCGCCTCCTCAACTCGCAACCGGGGGTCGAGGTCGTCGGCGCCTACGAGGACTACGACACGCTCCTCGCCGGGGTCGACGCCGAACTTCCTGATGTCGTCATTACCGATATCCGGATGCCGCCGACGGGGACTGACGAGGGCGTGCGTGCCGCCCGCGTGATCCGGGAGCTGCATCCAGAGATGGGCGTGGTCGTGCTGAGTCAGTACGTGGAGCCTGGATACGCGCTCGCTTTGCTCGAGTCCGGTGCCGATCGGCGTGCGTACCTGTTGAAGGAGCGCGTGGCTGATGTCGACGTGTTGCTCCGAGCGATTGAAGCGGTGGCGGACGGCGGTTCGGTGATCGATCCGCGAGTGGTGGAGGCGCTGGTCTCGGCGCGCGCCCGCCATCAATCTCCGCTGGCGTTCCTCACGCCGCGCGAAAGCGAAGTGCTTGCCGAGATGGCGCTTGGGCGCAACAACGCCGGCATCGCGGCTGCGCTCGGGTTATCCGAACGGGCGGTCGAGAAACACATCAACTCCTTGTTCGCGAAGCTCGGTGTGTCCGAAGACGTCGACGTCCATCGTCGAGTCAAGGCGGTGCTGCTGCAACTTTCGGAGCAATCGTGAACGTCGCAGTGGTGGTGGCACCCCCGAAGGTCAGCAGGTCCCCACGGTTCTCCGCATGAGCGAGCGCGGCGAGAATGAGACCGTGCCCGCCGTCTCTGTGCTCATCGTCGACGATCAGATCCCGTTTCGGCGCGCCGCGCGTATGGTCGTGACCGTCACCCCCGGGTTCGAGGTGGTCGGCGAAGCGGTGACCGGCGAAGAGGCGGTGGAACAGTACGAGGCGCTCCATCCGGGCCTGGTTCTGATGGATATCAACTTGCCGGGTATCAGCGGTATTGAGGCCACTCGACGGATCACGGAGTTGCACCCGGACGCGGTGGTGCTGCTGCTGTCCACCTACCGAGCCGACGATCTCCCGAAGGACGCGGAATCGTGTGGCGCGACCGGCTACGTGAACAAGGAACAATTCGAGCCCGCGGTCGTTCTCGACCTTTTCGCATCGCGTTCGACGGACTGATCACGCACCCGGTCGCATCGCAGGCTCTCGTTCGGTGAGGGGGACGCGGCCGATCACGCTCGTCCCTCGGGCCGGAGCCGAATCGATGCGGACGGAACCGCCGAAGGCGCCGACGCGGTCGGCCATGTTCACGAAGCCGTGGCCCTGGGCCGCGCCGCTCGATGGATCGAACCCGGCGCCCGTGTCGGTGACGTCGAAGACGAGCGCACCCTGCTCCTCACGCAGTCGGATCGTGATGGTGGCGTCGGCACCCGCGTGCTTTCCCGCGTTCTGGAGCGCTTCGAGGCAGCAGAAATAGATCGCCGCTTCCACCTGCTGCGGGTACCGGCCAATGTCGTCGATCTCGACACTCGTCGGCAACGCCGCTCGATTGCCCGCGGCGCGCAATGCGTCGGTGAGGCCGCGGTCCATGAGCAGCGGCGGATAGATGCCGTGCGCGAGGTTGCGCAGCTCCTGGACTGCATCCTGGAGATCGGCCGCAATCTGGTCGAGCATGTCTTTGGTCGCGTTCGGGTCGGAGTCGGCGAGTTGTCGTGCGAGCCGCGTGCTCACTGCGAGGGCGACGAGATGTTGTTGGGCGCCATCGTGGAGATCGCGTTCGATGCGACGACGTTCGAGGTCGGTCGCCTCGACGATGCGGGCACGAGACCGACGCAGTTCATCGGCCTGGCGTTGCACCTCATCGAGCGAATCCTGGAGGGCGGAATCGAGCTTCAGGTTGTGGAGTGCGAGTCCGACCTGGCGGGCCAGCTCGGCGAGCGCCTGGTCGTCCTCTTCCTGGAAGGCGGTATCACCGGGTACCCGCCGCACGACGATCACTCCGAGGAGTTCGCCTGAGTTGGTCACGGGAGC
>JANLTQ010000386.1:0-9628 GCA_031363005.1 Acidimicrobiia bacterium
CGGGTGTTCGACAAGATCGCCGACTCCACCGCGACCCACGAACTCGACGAGATCATTTCCGACGGCGAGTTCTACGGGATGCAGTCCTTCGACCAGAGCCTCCTGAGTCTGTTTGGGGCGGGAACGGTGTCACGGCGCGACGCGCTGGCGTCGGCGTCACAACCCCACGACCTGCGACTGAAGATGGAGCAGCTCGAACTCGAACGCGCCGATGCTGCGAACGCCGAGCCGAAGGCCCTCGTCCGCTCGGCGTGAGCAACGGGTCCGGGACCGGACTTCGGCACGCGCCACAATGGCCGGGTGACCGTCCCCGCACGATTGGCCCCACTCCTCGCGCCCGATTCGGTGGTGCAGCGGGTCGCGCAGGCGCTCGTCGGTGCGGGCCACCAGTGTTTTCTCGTCGGCGGCACGGTCCGAGACGCGCTCATCGACTCGGTGCCGGCTGACCTCGATTTCGCCACGGACGCACGCCCCGCGGCGATCAAAGCCGCACTCGCACCCGTGGCCGAACACCTCTGGTTGCAGGGAGAGCGGTTCGGAACCGTCGGCGCCCGGGTCGACGGTGTCGACTGCGAAGTCACGACGTTTCGTTCCGACGTCTACCGGTCGGAGAGCCGCAAGCCCGACGTCACCTTCGGCGATTCGATCGAGACCGATCTCGCCCGGCGAGATTTCACGGTGAACGCGATGGCGTTGCGCTTGCCCGATGCGGTGCTGATCGATCCGCACGACGGCGCGGTCGACCTCGCGTCCGGCCGGTTGCGGACACCGTTGGCCCCCGAGATCTCTTTTGCAGACGACCCTCTGCGGATGTTGCGCGCCGCGCGGTTCATCGCGCGGTTCGGATTCGTTCCCGACCCGGAGTTGGTCGCGGCAGTCGAGGAGTTTCGTGAGCGGCTCGACATCGTGAGTACGGAACGGATCCGTGACGAACTGTCCAAGCTGCTCGTGGTTCCGGATCCGTCGTCCGGGCTCTGGTTCTTGGCCTCGACCGGACTCTCGGACGGCTTTCTCCCCGAACTCAACGCGATGCGGCTCGAACAGGATCCGATCCATCACCACAAGGACGTGCTCGCGCACACGATCGCTGTGGTGGCCAAGACCAGCCCCGAACTCACGCTCCGCTTGGCGGCGTTGATGCACGACGTCGGCAAGCCGAAGACGCGATCGTTCGAGCGGGGTCGCGCCACGTTCCATCACCACGAGGTGGTGGGGAAACGGATGACCCGAGACCGGCTCAACGCACTGAAGTTCCCCAACGACGTGGTCGAGGACGTCTCGCAGTTGGTGTATCTCCACCTGCGCATCCACACCTACGCAATGGGGTGGACCGACTCGGCGGTCCGCCGGTACGTGCGGGACGCCGGACCGCTGCTTGAACCACTCAACGAGCTGCAACGGTGCGACTGCACGACCCGAAACGAGCGGCGCGCCCGGACCCTTGCCCGCCGGATGGATGAACTCGAGACCCGCATCGCGGAACTGGCCGCCAGCGAAGAACTCAAGGCGATCCGTCCCTCGCTCGACGGTCGCCAGGTCATGGAGTTTCTCGGAGTGCCGCCGGGTCGGATCATCGGTGAGGCGCTCGACCACCTCCTCGAGATCCGCCTCGACGAGGGACCGCTCGAGGAGCCCGAGGCCTACGACCGGTTGCGAACGTGGGCCGTGGCGCGTGGGTTGGACCCTCAGGGCCTCGGCGTCGACCAGGGGTAACGCGAGAGTCGGGCCGGGATTCTCCGAATGACGCGGGGCCGCGACGAGCGGTGAGTTCAGGAACCGACTTTGCGGGCGCGCCAGATGATGTCGGTCGGCACCAGCGCGCGGCCCCGGGCCGAACCCGCCGGCTCGGGCTCCTGAATGGTGTCCACGCGGAACCCGGCTCGGTTCAGCGCGGCGAACACCGACGTGATTTGGTGCGGGAATCGACCGTCGACGGCATCGGAGTCGAAGTAGGAACGGGCGAGAAACGGGCGGGCGAGCGGGAGCGAACCTTCCGGCTCGGGTTCGGCATCGACACAGAATCCGAACGGGTGCGGGAGCGAGAACGCGAACCACGCGCCCGGTCGGAGGACTCGATGGACCTGTCGGAACACCCGACCCAAATCGGAGAGTCCACCCAAGGTGCCCTCGGCGAACGCCACGTCGACGGAGTCGCCCCGCCACGACGCCAGATCCGCGAAATCACCGATGTGGAGCTCGAGCTTGACCTCGGACGCCTCGGCGCGGTCCCGGGCCTGGGCGACCGCGTCCGGAGAGGGATCGACGGCGAGGACCGCCGCACCGGCCCGGGCGAGCTCGACGGCTCGGGTGCCGTCACCGCAACCCAACTCGAGGACCCGTTTGCCGGCGACCTCGCCGAGCAGTTTCTGAAGGACGAAGGCGCCGGTGGTCACGCCCGCCGACCCTACTGGGACACTCGCCCCTTGGAACCGATGGACCTCTGACGCTCCTACACTCTTCGGGTGGTCAAGGGAACCGACTACTCACTCGCCCGCCGGGCGGTCCTCCGCGACCTGCGTGCCGGTCGCGTGAGTCGCAACGACGTCTGTGATGCACACCCCGAGCTCTTGCGCGCCGCGCGCAACATCGGTGAGCGGGTCGGCAAGAACTGCCCGGTGTGTCGGAGCAAGGACCTCTTCTACGTGTCTTACGTCTATGGGGACCGGCTCCGCGCGGCCAACGGGCGGGCATTGTCCCAACCCGGCGAGTTGGACGAGCTCGCCCGGAAACACGCCGAGTTCGACTGTTACGTCGTCGAGGTCTGCACGAAGTGTCGATGGAATCACCTCGGCCGCCGCGAACTCCACGGGACGCGGACCTAGTTCACGTCGCCCGGAGCACCTCGGCGGGGTTCCCGCGAGACGCACTCCGCGCTGGAAGCGCGGACGCGATGAGTGCACCGAACCCGGCCGCGACGACGATGCTGACGACGAGCGTCATCGGAATCGTGACGCCGGGCGCGATCCCGAGCTCGTCGGCGAAACGGTTCCACGCGAAGCGACCGGCGGCGATGCCGAGGGGGATCCCGAGCGCCACCCCGATCGTCACGACGGTGAGCGCGTGCCAGCGGACGCTCCGAGCGACCTGACGCGAGGTGTACCCGAGCGACCGCTGGATTGCGTAGTCGCGCCGCCGCCCGGCGACGGTAGCGCCGATCGACAGGACCAGCGCAGCGAGCAGGGCTGCGGCGAGGACCCCGGCAAGAACCAGCGGGCCTCGTCGCATCGAGTCGACGTTGACGATTTCGGGCGGACGGATCGGTGTGGGGTACTCCTGCGCAGGACTGCCGGTGACGTCCCAGGCGCCGAGCCGCTTGCGCAGGGCCGTCACCGTCGTGCTCGGCGCGGCACCGGCTCGCAGTCGTACCCCGACGAACGTCGTGGTCTCCGGACTCATTACGTCGTCGGGCACGACCAGGAAGGCGCCGATACCGAGGCCAGTGCGGTCGGACAGCACCTGCCCGACGGTCGGCAGCACCACCTGCCCCACGACACGGGCGTCGACCGGATCGCCTTGAATGTCCAGCCGGACCCGCTGCCCGAGCCGGACACGGAGGCGACGGGCGGTCTCGACGCCGAGCGCGGCCTCACCTGCGCGGCGCGGCGAGCGTCCGTCGACGACGGGGAGATCGAGTGGTTTTGCGCCGTACAGCAGGGACACGGCTCGGCCGTCGAGGGTGGCGCCGGCGAGGCCGAGCTCGTCCCAGTCGGCCACGTCCGGACGGGCGCGCAGGTCGGCCCGGACCGCATCGACGGCCATGCCCCCGTACCCGCCGCCCGCGAGCGCGCCGAACTGCCAGGGCCAACCGTACGCCGACGAGCGGTCGACGAGCGTCCCGAGGTTGGTGCCGAACGTCCCGGCCGCCACCAGCGCGCCCACTGCGATGACGGCGGCGGCGGGGAGGGCCAATCGGCGGGGGCCTACGGCGAGTCCGACCCCGTCGGCGACCGGTGGTGAGAGCATGGACCGCAGCCGGCCCAAGCGTGCCGGCACGGGGGGATTCGACCCCGAGGCGTCGCGGTGTGCGGTGGCGTACGCAAGGCCGAGGACTACGACGAGCAATGCGAGTACGACGACCGGGGTGACCACGCCGACCACGCGCGCCGGTGCGGACGGACCGCCACCCGGATCCATCCGAGCGACCTCGCCGATCGGTCCGATCGATGAGAGCCCGTACGCCACGACGAGCGAGAACAACCCACCGATCACGACGCCAGTGAGCGACGGGGCGGCGATGCAGAGTACGCGCTCCCACACCCGCATCCCGAGGGCGCGCCGAATGTGATCCGCAGCGGACGCTCGCCGCTGGACCCGGCCGGACGCGATGGCGGCGAGCGCCATGGTCGCCATCAGCGCCACCGCACCGAAGACGCGGAGTGCGACAACGAGTGGCCGCACCGCTCGTTGCACCTGCCGGTCGGTCTCGCCGCGAGTCGTGGTGACGGGGTAGTACGCCGGGCCCTGGTCGTCGGCGAATCCCGACTGCCGGTTGAGGCGCTGGACGATGGCCTGGACGCGATCGACGGTCGCAGGAACCCGCCGGGGGTCGTCGAGGTCGAGGGCGTAGTAACGGTACGACCGCGCGCAGTCGCGCGGAAACAGCGCGTCGGTGATCTCGTCGATGTCGCCACCGGGCGGGACCGATGCCTGGCACTCGTAGCGCCGGGCGACGTCGGCACTCACGACGAGGCGCTGGCGGGGGAAGACCTCGTCGGCGAGGACCTCGTCGGGCAGTCGCCCGATCCCGGACACGCGCAGGCGCTCGATCCCGATACGGAACTCCCGGGCCGGGCGGTCCAGCACGTCGGGGCCGAGGACCTCGGGGTCCATGCCCGACCAGTAGAACGCGATCGGCACGCGTGACCCGGTCCGGATCCGGCGTCCGAGTCTGCGTTCGAGCTCGGCGCGATAGTCCGCCGTCACGAAGACCTCACCCCGGCCGGTCGGGGCCCGTCCCTCGTCGACGACGGGGCGGTCGGCTGCGACGAAGCGCCCATCGGGCGAGCCCCGAACCTCACCGGCGCGGGTGTCGCTCAGCAGCCCGCCGACCGTGTGCTCCCGACCGTCGTCGACACCGGCGCGGATGAGGAGGTCCGTCCACACGCCGCGGAGGTGGGGCACGCGCGCCAGTGCTTCGGCGAACTCGGTGGAGTCGAGGGACGGATTCACGACGAGATCGGTGACCTGCGCCCGCGCCTCGTATTCGGCGTAGACCCGGTCGGTCCGATCTGCGGCGATGAGCGCTCCGAGTCCGGCGCCGAGTCCGATCGCGATCGCGATCGCGAGGAGCACCACGGAACCGGCGCGACTGCGGAGTTCGGCCCGTACGGCGATCAGGGTGGCGCGCATCACCGCAATCTGACCACGTCCCCCCGTAATTGTCACCGGTGCCTCCCCACGCCGGGCTCGGGTGGTAGCACCCCTTTCGCGACCGGATCCGGGCGCGTCGCACGCCGTGACGGATCACGTCGACGCGATGGACCGGGAACCGCTCGGCTTCGTGCGTCGTACTTTCACGCAGGTGAGCAACGTCGATCGGCGATCACTCGGTGCGTAACACCTCGGCCGGCCGCGTGCGGGCTGCGTGTCGGGCCGGCCCGGCGGCAAGCACGTTGCTCACGACGATCGTGATCGGGATCGCGAGCAGGATCACCGTGACGGCCACGGGTGGCGCGAAGACGAGCGGTGTGGCATCGGCCACCCACTGCCACGACTGGCGACCGAGCAGGATCCCAAGGGGGATACCGACTACGAGTCCGACGAGGGCAACCGTCCCAGCTTGGGCCACGATCGTCACGGCGGTTTGGCGCGGCGTGAAACCGAGCGCTCTGAGGATCGCAAGCTCATGGCGTCGGCGGCGGACTGCGGTGACGAGCGCGTGACCGAGTGCCGCGATTCCGAGCATGACGAGGAACCCGGCGAGCGCACGAGGCAGCGGCCGGACGTTGCGGAGGTTGAGGACATCCTGCGGTGTCGTGGTGCCTTCGACCTCGACGTTCGTGCGCTGGTGCAGCGCGCGGACGGACCGTCCGATCTGGTCTCGATAGGACGCGACGACGGTCACCTCCTCGTTGGTGTCGTAGCGCGCCGGGGCTTCGGCGTTGGCGGCCCGAGTGAGTCCAGCCGGGGTCAGGGCGGCTCCCTGGTCGAACGATGAGTGCGGCGTCTGAGGGAGCAGCGTGATCCCGGTGACGGTCATGGTCACGGGCGCGTTCGTGCCAGCACGGATTCTCACGCGATCGCCGACGTGCAGTCCGAGCGCGCGCGCGGACGCCGGCGCCACGGCCACGTCGGACGCGGTGCGCGGGGCGCGGCCGGCGATCACGGCGAACGGACGCCGGCCGCGCATCGGGGTCACGGCGTACACCGGGATCTCGGTCCCCCGCACCACCATCGACAGCCGTTCCATGATCCCGGCTGCAAGCACGTTGGGGTCGCGCTCCACGTCCTTGCGTACTGCTGCGCCTTCTTCGTCGGACCGTGGGTACGCAGTGGCGTCCCACACCTGGCCCGAACGCATCGGGGCCTGAAGGGCGTCGTCAATGCCGTGAAGCAGTCCGAAGCATCCGACGACGCCAGTGACGGCGGCGATCGCAGCGACGATCGCCGGTCGGGTCGGGAGCGAACGCGGGCCACGGCCGCGATCGACGGCGAGGCCGGCCCCGAGGCCGATCGGCAGCGACAGGACCCTTCTCGCGACGCGCGCGATCGCCGACGTGCGCCCAAGGAGTGTTCGGTCACCCTTGGAGCTGGCACGCCAGGCGGCAAAGCTTGCCGCGACGAGCACCGCGAGCGCGACCGCAACGGCGCCGGGTACCAACACCACGAGGTCGAAGTGCATCCCTCGATCGGGGTCGATCCGGCCCGCGAGACCGACGGGGAAGAGCGGCGACAGGAGTGCCGCCGATCCGATGGAGGCACCCGCGCCGAGGAAGCCCGTTGCGATGTGCGGGATCAGCAGCGACCGGACGACTTCCGGCCGGGCCATGCCTATTGAGCGCATCGTCGGCGCGTCGACCGCCATGGCGTACACCGCGCGTGCGATCGCTTGGCCGACCAGAGCGAGACTCGCCAGCGCGGCAGCTGCGGCGAAGAGCAGGAGTCCGATCCGTTCGAGGTTGGTCGCGTGTTCGACGCGCTTGTCGTCTTCGGCGAGATCGCGAATGGGGATCTGCGACCCAGGAACCGGCTTGCCATCGACCTGGTCGGCGGTGAGGTGCAAGACGCGGGCGACGTCACGGTGGAACTTCGCCGCGTCGGCACCCGGACGGAGCCGGACGACCAGGTTCGTTGCTTCGGCAATACGCCCCTCGGGGGCCGGACTCTGCTTCGTTCCGTAGCGGGAGAGGAGCGCGCCGCTCGGGACGAAACCGGGTTCGTCCGGCCCGAAGAGCTGATCCATCGTGCTGTCCCCGACCCCAACGACGCGGGCGCGGATCGTCGGCCCGCCCTTCACCGGCGCCTGGCCGTAGAACGCGTTGAGATCGTTCGAGGAGATGATCGTGACGCGGTCGCCCACGCCGAGACCGAACTTCGCCGCGGCGGTGCGATTCACGACCACCTCGTCGATCCGGCGTGGGTTGGGGAGACGCCCCGACGTGAGAAGAGGACGCGCGACCGTCCGGTAGAGGTGGGAGTCCGCCGGCGCCAGCCCGCCGAGTTGGGGATACCCCTTCAGTAAGAGCGCCGCCAGAGCGAACTGACCGCTGTCCAACACGTCGGGGAGTCGTTCGACCGGCCCGTAGTCGGCGGCACTGGCGCCCACCTGGGTCCCGAACACGATGGCGTCGGGGGCACCGGTCGCGGCCCGATAACGAGGAAAGGCAGCGTCGGTTCGGCGCGCGCCCGCGACGGCGGCGAGCGAGATGCCGCCGGCAACTCCGGCAAGGAGTCCGAGGACCACGAAGGCCTTCCACCGCGCGATCAGCTCGTGTTTCGCCCAGAACCAAGCGGCTCGATTGCGACGGCTCGCAGAACCGTTCACGCGGCGCGGAGTATTTCGGCCGGATGCGCCCGGGCGGCGCTTCGGGCGGGGACCGCGGCTGCGGCCACCCGCTCGGCGTCGCCGGTCGCGAGACTCGGGTTCACGACGAGGTCGGCGATGTTGGCGGCCGCCGCGTGCTCGGGATAGGCCCGGTCGGTTCGATGGGCCATGACGAACGCGCCGAGGGTCGCACCGACGCCGAGCATCGCCACGAGCGCGAGCGTGGCGAGTGGACCGAGCCGCCGCCGCAGTTCATTCCGGACCATGAGCGCCACACCGTGCATCCATCCATTGAGCCAGACCTTCAGCCCGTTGTCATGTGTGCCCACTTGGCAATCCGGCGGGTGCCAGCACCCCAACCCAGGGCTGGCGGGCGGGGGTGGAATCGGGCCTACACTTCTGGTGCTGCCGGGAGCCGTGGGTGCCCTGGACGGTGGAGGAAATGCGATGACGGCTGCATCGGCCCTTTCCGGGGCGCGTACGCGTCCTTTGACCGCGCCAGACATTGCGGGAGCCAAGGGGTCTGAAACCCCGCTGGTCATGGTGACCGCCTACGACGCGCCGAGCGCTCGCGTGGTCGATGCCGCCGGGGTCGACATGATCCTCGTCGGCGACACGCTCGCCATGGTTGTGCTCGGGTACGACAACACGCTCCAGGTCAGTACCGACGACATGGCACACCACGTCGGTGCCGTCGCACGAACTCACCCGCACGCGCTGATCGTCGGGGATCTTCCGTGGATGAGCTACCACGTGTCTCGCGAAGAGACCGTGCGCAACGCCGCGCAGTTGATTCGAGCGGGAGCTGGTGCGGTCAAGCTCGAAGGCGGCCGAAAGCGCCTGGACTCGATCGCGGCCATTCTCGACGCCGAAATCCCCGTCATGGGCCATCTTGGTCTGACGCCGCAGTCGATCCACGCCATCGGCGGCTTCAAAGTGCAGGGGAAGCAGCTGGACGCGGCGCGCCGGATCGTGGACGACGCGGTGGCGCTCGCCGACGCCGGCTGTTTCGCGATCGTGCTCGAGTGCGTGCCCGACGGTGTGGCTCGGATGGTCACCGATGCGATCAGCGTTCCGACGATCGGGATCGGCGCCGGCCGCCACTGTGACGGGCAGGTGCTCGTGTACCACGACCTCCTTGGCTTCGAGGATCGCCTCCACCCTCGCTTCGTCCGGCGCTACGCCGAACTCGGTGCCGACGCCACCGCCGCGGTTGCCCGCTTCGCCGACGACGTGCGCCGCGGAACCTTTCCGTCGAGTGACGAGACGTATCACATGACCGATCAACTCGACGACGCCATGGATCAGGCGATGGATCAGTACTCCGTCGACGTCACCGGGGATGGTGCTGACGTGGACACCAGCATCATCTCGGCTCGTCCGGCTTCAGACGTCACTTCTGCTCGTCCGGCTTCACCCCTGAGGCGCGTTGCGAGTTCAAGGCTGTTCTGATCTAGGACGCCTACCGGGCTGTACGCCTTCGCTGCGCTGCGGCTTTCATGCGCCGGACGCGATTCCTGAACTCACAGCTGCGCTGGACTATCACCGAGCGAAGCGAGCAGCTCGGGAGAGAGCCCAGGTGGCACGTGGTCCCTTGATCGGCGACCGGACGAGCAGAGATGACGGAGCGAGCAGGCCGGGAGG
>JANLTQ010000415.1:0-2376 GCA_031363005.1 Acidimicrobiia bacterium
TCAAACACGACCCACCAAACGGGAGGAAGTGGTTGAACAGCCGGGGAAGTTACGTAAACGTAGTTTACACGAACACCCGTACGATGTCAACCCAAAAGATGCGACAGGTCAACCCCAAAAGGCTTGCCACGAATCGAACCGTTCGGGCACCGTGCCAAGCCCAGCGTGATGCTCAGGCCAGTTGGCGGGCGGCAACGTGAGCGGGTTCACACCCGGCTCGGCGCCGTACCAGAGCTCGTGGATTCGTCGGACGAAACACCAACCGTCGGACTCGATGCGTTCGTAGGTGTCCTCGTAGAGGACCGCTTGGTGGATCCATCCACCGTCGGCCTCGATCTCAGCCTTCGTGTAGACCCAGCCCGTGGCGTGATCGGCGTCGACGAGATCGATCACGTGTGTGCCAACGTTCAGGATGGTCCGGCCGATCGCTCGCAGTTGCGTGTCAAAGCTGCAGTGCAGAGCGTCACGGCCCGTGAGGTCACGACCAACCCGGACGTCGGGGACGAACAGGCCGACGAGCGCGTCCAGGTCTCGCGTGTCGACGGCGAACGCATACCGAGCCGCCAGCTGGCGGATCTCTTCGTACGCGAGCAGCCGGTCGAGGTCGTCCATGGGCGGATCGTACGAGAGGTTGAAGTCGGCCTCGGCGTGCCCCGGCTCGTTACAATCTCGGCTCCACGTCGAAGTGGCGGAATCGGCAGACGCGCTAGCTTGAGGGGCTAGTGCCCTTCGGGGCGTGGGGGTTCAAGTCCCCCCTTCGACACCAGTGTCGGGTCGCGCAGTGATGCCGGTGCCGACCGTGGGTCGACACCGGCGCCACCCGCATCCGAGGTCAGGCCGATACGACCTCACATTCCTTCGGGTCGATGTGGCCGAGGCTTTGCACCACCTTGAACGTTCCGCCCTCCGACCGGGCGATGTACATGTTCATCCGCACATGGTGCTGACCGGGCACCATCTCCGCGGGACCGCCCGGGCCTTCCGTAATTCGGGCGTGATCCAGTGCCGCGATCACGTCGGCTTGGTCGAGCGAGCCCGCTTCGTTGACGGCGGCCTCCCAGAGCTTCAGCGCCCGGTAGGTACCGGTGCACGCGCTCCCGGCAGTGAACATTGCACTGCCGGGGAACCGAGTGTCGTACCGGTTGAGCAAATCGATGCTGAACGGATCGTCAACCGCCCGGTAGTAGTCGAGACAGCCGTAGAGGCCTTCGACCTGCTCGGCCGGCACGAGATTCAGGAAGTTCTCGTCGAAGTACGTGCACACAACGATGCCACCCCGCTTCTGGAAGCCGGCGCGGTACAGCTCGTCGAGGAACGGCGTCAGGCCGGGCGGCACGATCGTGTTGAACACGACGTCGGCCTCCGTCGCCATGATGTCGGCGACGACCGCCTTGTAGTCGAGGTGGTCCATCGGGAAGTACTCCTCTCCGACTACCTAGCCCCCCTCCACGCTGACGACTTCCCGCACCTTCTTGTTCATGACCTGGGGCCAGATGTAGTCGGCCGACGGCATGTAGAAGGTCTTGGCCCCGGTCTCACGCATGAGCCACGGGAAGAACGGCTCGACCTGCTGCGCGGGTACGGGACCGGTGCAGAAGATCAGCGGGTCGCTCTCCTGGCCCTCGTACTGCTCTGGGTACACGTAAAGCGTTTTCGCCTCGTCGACGACCGGACGCTTGATGGCCTGTCGGGTCGAGCTGTAGATGCCGCCGATCACCACGTCGACACCCACCCGTTCGACGAGCTTTGCGGCTCGGGCCTCAGCCACCTCGTCGTCGGTCGCGCTGTCCTCGATAAACAGCTCGACCGGCCGGCCGAGAAGGCCGCCCGCGGCGTTGATGTCGTCGATTACCATGCGGGCGACGTTGGCGTTGGCGATCCCCATGAAGGAGAGCGCACCGGTCTGGTCGGTGATCAGCCCGATGCGGGCCGATCGGTTACTGGAGTTCGTCATCGGTCCGGCTCCTAGGCGTCGTAGTTGCCGACGAGGGTGGCCGACTCGGGCTTGGTGAGGTGGCCGGCTTCCTTGAGGATCGGCGGGACCGTCGGGTCGGACACGAAAGCGGCCCAACCGGCCTCGTCCCAGTCGAACAGAACCCACACCCGGTTGTCCTCGGATGGGTCGCGGAACACCGTTGAACCTTTGGAGCCGTGGAGCGAGCGCTTCTCCGCGCCCTTCGTACCAAAGACTTGGAGGAATCGGTCGACGTTCTCGACCGTCGTGGTTGCGAGCAGCATGGCGGTTTCCCTTCGGTTCTGCGAGCACCAACCGTATTCGATCGGCGTACTTCGCATTGTCCGTGAGACCGGTGCGGGCGGCATCGGTAGACCTACCCATTCAGAGGCAGCTATTCGAAAACGGCGGTACGACGGTCC
>JANLTQ010000420.1:0-2384 GCA_031363005.1 Acidimicrobiia bacterium
GGCATCGGCGCCGACGGCGCGGCGCACGGCCCGCAGGTACTCCTCGACGAGCGGCGTGGCGGCGTCCACGTCACACGGTGCGTTCCACAACATGTCGTGGGCCGGGCGGTATCGCTCGGTCAGACCCGGGTCTTCGGCGAGTCCGTTGCGGGCCGCCCGGGTCGCGTAGGCACCGAGGAGTCCCCGCAGGTCGTCGCGAGCTGCGAGGGGCGCACCGAACGCGGTCTCGGCTTGGTCGACCGCCGCCTTCACCCGGTGCAAACGCGCGGCGTACCGATCCAGCGCGGCCCGCGCCGCGGTCCAATCGTTCGGCGCCTTGATTTCGGTGACCACCTCGGGCGGCGGCCCGATGACCGTGACCGAGGGCACCGCGAGCTTCGGCGCGCGGGTGATCCGGGATCGACAACGTTCGGCGAGCGCCGCGACGGACACGCAACGCGCCTGAAGGTCCGCGTAGTCGCGCACGAGTTCAGCGTTGAGCCGTGCGGTTCCGGCTCGGAGGCCGGTCTCCTTGATGAGGTCACGCTCGGCGGCACCGATCTCGGCTTCGAGCGCACCCACGGCCGCGACGATCCGGACGCGGTCCTTGCTCACCACGGCCGCTTCGAGGAACGCGCCGCTGCCCTCGAGGTCGGTGGTAGTCATCCCCAATGCACGCGCGTGGGTGACGCATCGAGCAATCGCGCCGCGCAGCGCCGCCACTCGACCGGCGACACCGGAGCCCGCAAGCGGATCCGTGGCCAGCTCCGCCGCGAGCCGATCCACGAGCGCGGTCGCCAGCGTTCCCGCCTCAGACAACGAAAAGGCCGACGGTGCGCCGAGTGGATCCGGGAGCCGACCCCATAGCAACACCCCGATGTGAGCAAGCACGTCCGCGTCGGCCCGCCCGGAGTCCCAGGCGGACACCAGCTCATCGCGCCGGCTCGAGATCGAATGCATCAACGACATCGCGAGGGTGACATCACCGGTGTAGCGAGTGGGTTCGTCGGCCAACTGCGCGTCGGCGTCGAGCCGGTTCACGCGAGACCGAAGCTGCTCCAGCCATGCGTCGAGCGCCGCGAGGAAGGTCCGCGTGGCCGCCACGGTCGGTGGACGGGTCAGGTCGCCTGGTGGGATCGGGGGTGCGATGCCTGCCGTGATCGCGCCGGTGACTGCGCCGGTGGTGGCGCCGCTCACGGAGCACGTCCGTACAGGGCGGCGGGCGGTTCCGGCGCCGCACCCGTCGGCTGGAGCCAGCGGCCGTACATCTGCTTCCACGTGCCGTCGACGCGCATCCGGGCCAGGACCGAGTTGACGAACTGTACGAACTCCGGATGAGTTCGAGCGATGCCGAGCCCGTACGGCTCCTCGGTCAGCGCCCCGCCGATGATCTTGGTGTAGGGATCCTGGACGACGAAGCCCTGGAGCACGGTGTCGTCACCGGTCACCGACGCGACGGTGCCCTGCTGGAACAGCACCATGCAGTC
The DNA here is from genome assembly GCA_031363005.1 of Acidimicrobiia bacterium. Lineage (GTDB taxonomy): Bacteria > Actinomycetota > Acidimicrobiia > IMCC26256 > JAENVU01 > JAENVU01. The sequence continues at coordinate 1,467 of JANLTQ010000420.1, forward strand.
CGAGATGTCGTCGACGGGCACCGCCGTGATCTTCGGGTACTTCTTCAGCTCTTCGATGTTGGTCGATCCGTTGGCGACACACATACGGGTGCCATCGAGGTCGTCGATCCCGGTCGCCGGCGAGTCGCTCCGTACCAGGACCTTCTGGCCGGCTTCGAAGTACTGCGAGGAGAACGCGATCTGCTGCCAGCGAGCGCAGTTGACCGTCATCACATCCGCCACGATGTCGACGCTGCCGTCGAGCAACGCCGGAATGCGTTGCGCGTAGGTGACCACCTTGTACTCCACGCGGTTCGGGTCACCGAAGATCGCCTGCGAGACCTGATGGACGAGGTCGATGTCGAAGCCCTCGAGACTGCCCGTGAGCGGATTGCGGTACCCGAACAGGAGTGTGTCCGCGGAGACGCCGGCAATGATCCGACCGCGCGCCTGAATCTGCGCCATGAAACTGCCTGCGGGCATCGCACCGGGCGACGGCAGGCCACCCGTCGGGGCATACGACGCCACCGGATTGCCGCAGTCGACCACCGGTGGCGCGGCGGTGACGGGCACGGCGGTGGTGGTGGGCACCGAGGCGGAGTCCGGTGAACTCGAACTCGAACACGCGCCGAGCAAGAGAACGAATGCGACGACCAACGGAGCGCCGGCGGTCTTCATCACGTGTCCTCCTGGCCCTGCGGGCACCCAAGATGGCGCCGCTCGCTGGACGGCCGAGCCCCGGAACGGGCCGCACGCCGCTCGCGTCGCTGCCGGACGGGCCCCGTTTCGCTGGCTGACCGGCCGCACCCGCGTGCACTCCCTGCTGCACTCATCGGTACTCCCGGAGTCGTTGGTTGAGGCCGCGGCCGGCCAGGCCCGCAGCGGCGAGGCCGGCGAGCAGGGCGAGCCAGGCCAGGGGGACGAGCGGCCAGCGGGAGG
>JANLTQ010000428.1:0-1674 GCA_031363005.1 Acidimicrobiia bacterium
CGGTCACGCCGGCCATCTCGCAGCGCTTCCCACAGGTCACGCTTCCCTCCGATAATCCATTGACCGAAGCTGGCATCGAACTCACCGTCGCCGCCGACGAAACCGTCACCTACTGACCCCCTCAACCCGTCGGCGTCTGTCGTTTGCGCCAGCCCTGAGCTGTGCGAGGCGACAAACGCTGCGGTGAGTCAGTCGCGGGCTAACCCTCGGCCCGTCGGCGTCTGTCGTTTGCGCCAGCCTTGAGGGGTACGAGGCGACAAACGCTGGGAGAGAGTTAGTCGCGGATCCAGGTGAGGCCGTCGCGGTGGCGTTGGGCCAACTCGGCGTAGGCCGGGGGGTTGGCCTTCACCCAGAAGTCCGCGGGTGAGCCTTCAACCTTGCGTTTGATCACCGCGGGGGCACCGGCCGCGAGCATGCCCGCCGGGATCACCATGCCCGAGGCCACCACTGAGCCCGCGGCAACCAAAGCGCCGGCACCGACGGTGGCGCCGTCGAGGACGATCGAGCCGTTGGCGATGAGGCACTCGTCACCGAGGATGGCGCCGTGCACCACGCAGTTATGCGCAACGGTCGCGCCGCGTCCCACCTCGGTGGTCAACCCCGGGGGTCCGTGCAGGACGGCACCGTCCTGGACGTTGGCGCCGGCGCGTACCACGACGGGCGCGTAGTCGGCCCGGATGACCGCGCCGTACCAGACCGATGCGCCGTCCTCGACGATCACGTCGCCGACCAGGGTTGCGGTCGGTGCAACGAACGCCCGCGCGTGAACCTGCGGTGAGAGTCCCTCGAAGCCGTAGAGCGGCATGTGTCTCCTCGTTCCGAAATATGGGCTCAGGCACTCTTGCGTTGCGGCGCGCGCCTGGTGCGCGTCGGCGAGAACACCACGTTCGTCGCGGCGGGGTGACGGACCGGCGCGATTCCCGCCGCGGCTCGCGCGTCGAGGTAGGCGGCGATGTCGTCGAACAGCGCGTCGCCCGCCATCTTGCGCAACTCCGGTTCCATGCTGCGGTACACGGGTTCGGTACCGATGAAGGCCTCGGGCGCCTCGGTGCACCACCACGCGAACTCGTCGCCGCCCTCGCCCCATCCGTGACGGGCAAACTCGGTCAGCCGGTGGTGAACCTTGCCGTCGTTGGCGTCTTCGTCGAACTCCTCGATGTTGCGCAGCGGCACCTGCCAGCACACCTCGGGCTTGACGTCACTGTGATGGATTCCCTTGCGCATGCCGTAGGTGTGGAACGCACACCCCGGCCCCGCCGCAAAACCCGGCCGGTTGAGGAAGATGCAGGCATCGTCCACGAGCCGGGTGCGGTAGTCGTCCTTGCCGACCTTCGCCCAGATGCCCTTCTTGGTGCGGCCCTTCTTGAGGAACTGCCAATCGTCCGCGGTGAGCTTGGCCGCGACCTTGTTCACGTGCGTGCGGTCCTTCGCTCCCGAGGAGTGCGCGCCGTAGGAGCAACAGCCTTGCGCCATCTCCGGTGACTTCTCCGTGAGCACACCCTGGCAACCCTGACCGAAGATGCACAGGTAGTTCGACGCGAGGAACGTCACGTCGACGTGCCAGATGTGCTTCTTGCGCTTCGGGTCTTGGAACGTGACCCATTCACGGACGGGGGCGGTCATTGCTCTCCTTGGACGGGAACGGAACGGGCGATGGTGGCACCGGCGGCGGCG
>JANLTQ010000634.1:0-1711 GCA_031363005.1 Acidimicrobiia bacterium
CAGCGCCAGCACGGGTGTGGCGAAGGCAGAGCCCCCCGCGCCGAACATGCCGAACACGACCCCGACACCGAGACCGGCGATCACATACTCCAGAAACTTCACGGCGTGAAGCCTATACCCCTGGGGGTACCTTGCATACCCCCGTGGGTACTGGTAATATCACGGTATGACGAACGCTCAACCGAAAGCAGCCCGGTTCGAACTCGAGCCGGACACCGCCGCCGATCTGCAACGCCGGCTCCGCCGGATCGAAGGTCAGGTGCGGGGGGTACAACAGATGCTCACCGACGAGCGTGACTGCCGGGACGTCGTCACTCAGATCGCCGCGGCGAACAAGGCGCTCGAACAGGTGGGGTTCCTCCTCGTGTCCGCGGGGCTCACCTGGTGTGTCGAAGACCCGAAGCGATCGGCGGCCGCCGGTTACGACGTCAGTGACGTGCAGAAGATGTTTCTCAAACTCGCGTAGTCCTCACGCGTGACCTCGAGAGGTCGAATGATGATCTTCCAGCAGTACGAACTCGGGTGCTTGTCACTCTTCAGCTACATGATCGGCGACGAGACCACCGGTCGCGCCGTCGTGGTCGACCCGCAGCGCGACGTGTCCCAGTATGTGGCCGACGCGGCGCGGCTGGGGCTCCGTATCGAGCGAGTGATCGAGACGCACTTCCATGCGGACTTCTTGTCGGGCCACCTGGAGTTGGCGGCGGCGACCGGTGCGGTCATCTCCTACGGCGATGTAGCGCAGGCGGACTTCTCGATCGAGCCACTCGTGCACGGTCAGCAACTGTCGTTGGGCGACGTGAGTCTGGAAGTGCGGCACACGCCCGGGCATACGCCGGAATCGATCTCGATCGTCATCAGGGAACACGCCGACGATCCCGAACCGTGGGGGGTGCTGACGGGAGACGCGCTCTTCATCGGGGATGTCGGCCGTCCGGACCTGCTCACCTCGATCGGCTGGACCGCGGACGACCTTGCCCGCCGGCTCTACCGCTCGGTCCACGACCAGCTCCTCAGCCTCCCTGATGGCACCCGCGTGTTTCCCGCACATGGCGCGGGCTCGGCGTGTGGCAAGAACCTCTCGACGGCTCACGAGTCCACGATCGGCGAGCAGCGGCGTACGAACTACGCGCTCGCACCCATGAGCGAGGACGAGTTCGTCGAAGCCGTCACTCAGGGCCAGTCGGTCGCGCCGCTCTACTTCGCGTTCGCGGCCGATTCGAACCGGCGTCAGCGCGGCCTCCTCGACGATCACGGCGATACCCCGCCCATCAATCTGGATCGCGTGCTCGTGCGTCAGTCCGAGGGTGCGGTCATTGTCGATGCTCGACCATCCGACGTCTTCGCATCGGGTCATCTCCGCGGTTCGGTCAACGTGGGGCTCGACGGACGCTTCGCGGAATACGCCGGCGACATCCTCCGTCCTGGCCAGGAAGTCATCGTCGTCACCGAACCGGGCCGCGAGAACGAGGCGCGCATCCGCTTGGCGCGCATCGGCTTCGACCACGTTCTCGGCGCGCTCTGCGACATTGACGATGTCCTCGTCGCGCGTCCCGATCTGGCCGAGAAGGCACCGAGGATCACCGCGGCGGAACTCGGCGCCTGGCGCACTGCGGAACCCGACCTGCAGATCGTCGACGTTCGCAACCCGAACGAATGCGCCGACGGCATCGTCGATGACGCGGTGAACCTGCCGCTTCCCAACCTCTCG
>JANLTQ010000443.1:0-2798 GCA_031363005.1 Acidimicrobiia bacterium
CTCGGTGATCGGCGAGCGGTCGGGTCCCGTGGGTGTCGCCTGGGCGTCGGCGCTCGCGCAACCCACGCGGGGGCACGCGCCGTTCGTCACGATCATTCAGCCCGGGCTGGCGGTGCAACCGCCCACCTTGTTCGTCAACAAGGCGGGCATCGTCGGCGAGCGTCACGCCGAGATGACGTGGGGCGCGGCGCAGGCGGGAGTTGCGACGGGGGTCGCGGACGCGGTCGCCGAGGAAGTCATCTCGCCCGATTGGGTCGGCGAACTGGTCTTGATCGCTGCGGTCTGGGTGAACCCGCAGGCGGCCGACGCGAAGGCAGTCTTCGCGAACAATCGTTCGGCGATGCGCAACGCGCTGCTCTCGGGAGTCGAGGGTGGCGCGAAGATCGGCGACATGCTCTCGGCGCGTGACGACCCGTGGAATCCGTTCTACCGGCCTCGCTGAGCCTTCGATGGACCTGCGGTTCTCGGCCGAGCACGACGCGTTCCGTGCCGAAGCTCGCGACTGGTTGGTCAGCGCGCTCGAGGGTGACTTCGCCGGTGTTCGCGGTCGCGGTGGCCCGGGCGACGAGCACGCCCTTTTCGAGGAACGTCATGCGTGGGAACGCGCGCTCGGCGCGGCGGGATGGACGTGCCTCTCATGGCCGCGGGAGTTCGGCGGACGCGACGCGTCGCTGCTGGAGCAGGTCATCTTCTACGAGGAGTACGCGCGGGCCGGCGGTCCGGGGCGCGTCGGACTCGTCGGCGAGGGCCTGATCGGTCCGACGATCCTGCACTTCGGAACCGACGCGCAGCGGGCACGGTTCTTGCCGCGAATCGCGTCGGGTAAGGAACTCTGGTGTCAGGGATATTCCGAACCCAACGCGGGTTCGGATCTCGCGAACCTGTCGACGCGTGCCGAGCTCGACGGCGACGAGTGGGTGATCGACGGCCAGAAGGTGTGGACGTCGCTCGCCCATTGGGCGCAGTGGTGCTTCGTCTTGGCGCGCACCGACCGTGACGCGCCTCGCCACCGGGGAATTTCGTACCTCCTCGTGTCGATGGATCAGCCCGGGATCGAGATCCGGCCGATCGAACAGATCACGGGCACGTCTGAGTTCAATGAGGTCTTCTTCGACGGCGCTCGTACCGCGGCTGATCTCGTCGTGGGCGAGGTGAACGGCGGTTGGAAGGTCGCCATGGGCACGCTCGCGTTCGAGCGGGGTGCGCTCACGCTCGGTCAACAACTCGGCTTCGCGCACGAGTGGACCGAAATGGTCGGGGTGGCGCGTGAGCGCGGTATCGCAGCCGATCCCGTGCTCCGGCAACGGCTCGCGCAGAGCTACATCGAGGTCCAGATCATGCGGTACACGGCCATGCGCGGGCTGACCGCCATGAGTCGCGGCGAGGTGACCCGCGAGACGTCGATCGGCAAGCTCTTCTGGGCCAATCTGCACCGGGGCATGGGCGAGTTGGCGATGGACGTGATGGGTCCGTGGTCCGAGATCGCCAACGGCTTCCCGTACGACCTGACCCGGGCCCAGGCGATGTTCCTCTACACGCGAGCGGACACGATCTACGGCGGCTCGAACCAGATTCAGCGCAACATCATCGGCGAGCGGGTCCTCGGCCTGCCGCCCGAACCGAAAGTGGTGTGAGCGTGTCCCCTTCAGAGCCTTCGATTCCGCCCGGGCACGGACTGCTCGCCGGAAAGACGGTCTTGGTCACCGCGGCTGCGGGGACCGGCATCGGGTTCGCCACCGCCGAGCGCTGTATCGCCGAGGGCGCGCAGGTCGTGATCTCGGACGCGCACGAGCGGCGGCTCGCAGAGTCGGCCGAACAACTCGGCGACGGTGTGGCCGCCGCGCTGCCGTGCGACGTGACCGTCGAGGACCAAGTGCAGGCCATGTTCGCCGGGGCGGTGGCCGCGGTCGGTGCGATCGACGTGGTCGTGAACAACGCCGGCCTCGGTGGCACCGCCGATCTTGTCGACATGAGCGACGAGCAGTGGATGAAGGTGCTCGATGTGACGCTCAACGGAACGTTCCGATGTGTGCGCGCCGCGCTTCGACACATGCAACCGCGCCATGCGGGTGTGGTGGTGAACAACGCGTCAGTGCTCGGATGGCGGGCCCAGCGTGGCCAGGCGCACTACGCGGCGGCGAAGGCGGGCGTGATGGCGCTCACCCGGTGTGCAGCGGTCGAGGCCGCGCTCTACGGCGTGCGCGTGAATGCCGTAGCGCCGTCGCTGGCCATGCATCCCTTCCTCGCGAAGGTGACCACCGACGAGTTGCTCGACGAGTTGACGTCTCGTGAGGCCTTCGGCCGCGCCGCGGCGCCGTGGGAGATCGCGAACGTGATCGTCTTCCTCGCCTCGGACTACTCCACCTATATGACCGGCGAAGTCGTCAGCGTGAGCAGCCAGCACGCGTAATTTCCGCTCGTGCGACTGCGTCGCGGGCCGCTCGGGCCCCGGCTCGGGAGCGCGGACTGTTGAACCCGCGTGCCTTGCATCCCTCACCTTCGGATTCCCGCTCGTGCGACTGCGTCGCGGGCCGCTCCGGCCCCGGCTCGGGCCCCGGCTCGGGCCCCGGCCTGGTTCGGGTCAGTGGCCTTCGTCGCAGTGGCCGGGCGTCGACGGGGGGACGTCGAGGGCGGGGTTTTGGTCGAAGAAGCCGAAGGGACGGAGCAGGAAACCGCAGTACTCCACGGGGGTGACGGGCCAGTCCTCCGGCCGCACGATGTGGGTGAGCCCGAACGTGTACCAGACCACGACGTCGGTATCGACGAGGGACCGATCAGCCGCGGTCCAGCGCGGGAGG
>JANLTQ010000455.1:0-3044 GCA_031363005.1 Acidimicrobiia bacterium
TGGAATCCGGTCGTCTGCCAGGTCGAGAGCCTGCTCCTGACTTGTGACGCTTCGGGATGTCCACGACCCCCAAAGCGCGCGAAAGTCCGCTGAGGCCGGATTAGGTGGGGCGGATCCAGTCGACGTAGTGGGCGAGCCCGTCGGCGACCGAAACCGTTGGCGCCCAACCGAGCACGGTGCGGGCGGCGGTAGCGTCGGCGCAGGAGCGGTGGACGTCCCCCGGCCGGGACTCGACGAACACCGGGTCCGGGGTCACACCGAGGCGGGCGCCGAGACCGTCGAGGAGTTCCAACAGTGAGGTCCCCTCCCCTGGCGCGATGTTGAACGCCTGCCCGCTCGCCTGTTCGGCCGGCGCCGAAGCCGCCGCGAGGTTGGCGGCGACGACGTCGGTCACGTAGGTGAAGTCCCGGCTCTGCGTTCCGTCCCCGTGGACGATGGGCGACTCCCCCGCCAGCATCGCGGCGGCGAACAGCGGAATGACCGCGGCATAGGTGGAATCCGGTCGTTGTCGGGGACCGAAGACGTTGAAGTACCGCAGCACGACGGTCTCGAGGTCGTACAGGTCCGAGAACACCCGGGTGTACCAGTCGCCGGTGAGCTTGGTCACCGCGTACGGCGAGCGCGGCCGCAACGGTGCGGACTCCGGTGTCGGCACGATTTCGGCACCGCCGTACACGCTGCTGGAAGACGCGAACACCACCCGACGGGCTCCCGCGTCTCGGGCGAGGGTCAGGACATTCAAGGTCCCGTTCACGTTGGCGTCGTTGGACGCTCGGGGATCGGCGACCGAGCGCGCAACCGCGCCCAACGCACCGAGGTGGAACACCACCTCGATGTCTTCGACCGCACGGGCCACGGCGTCCCCGTCGGCCACCGATCCCTCGACGAACTCGACGTCGTCGTTCAGGTTCTCGCGTCGGCCGGTTGCGAGGTTGTCGAGGACCCGAACTCGATCACCCCGAGCGACGAGGGCGTCGGCAAGATGGGATCCGATGAAGCCGGCGCCGCCGGTGACAAGTGAGTTCATGAGCGGCGGACCCTAGTTGGCACCATCTGGGGTGGATCCGCTCCGCCCCCAATACCAGTCCCGACACCCCGGCCCGCTGACCGCTTCATTCCGAGGGCGTGCAGACCGCTCGCCACCGGCACCGACCGGGCCTCAAGCCGCCGGTTTCGGCCGTCGATACTCCGTCGATGCAGGATGGTCGGTCGCAGGTCGTGGCGCGTGTACACCCCTGACCTGGCCGCTCTCGCGCAACTCTTGCCTGACGCGGTGGTGGTGTTAGATCGCGACGCGATGATTGCGTGGGCGAATCCGGCCGCCGAGCGGATCTTCGGTCGACCGCTCGACTCCGTCATCGGAGTCTTCGGACCCGAACTCGTCCACCCGGATGACGTTGGCGCAGTCCTCCTCGGAGTCGAGACCCTGCAGCACGAGCCGGTCGGCCGTCCGATCGAAGTTCGGATTCTCGCCTCCGACGGATGGCGCCTCGTCGAGCTGGTCGGCTCGGCGCTCGACGACGGAGCAATGCTGTTGTCGCTGCGCGACCTCACCGAGCGCCGCCGGTTCGAGATCGCTCGCGATGAGGAGGCGCGCTTCCGGTCGCTCGTGCACAACGCCGGCACGGTCACGATGCTCGTCACCGAGAAGGGCGTGGTCGAGTCCATCTCGGGTGCGATCACCCGACTGACCGGACGCGATCCGATCGACATCGAATCGATGCCGCTGACCACGATTCTCGCGACCGAAGCCGATCGCTGCCGTCTCACCGAGGCACTCTCGGCCGCGCAGTCCGGTCGGCTCACGACCGCGGTGGTGGACGTAGCGTCCCAACCGGAAGGGCTGCCGGTTCCGATGGAACTCACCATCGTGAACTTGCTGGACGACCCGACGGTGCACGGGTACGTCGTCTCCGGCCATGAGGTCAGCGAGCGGATCGCAGTAGAGGGCGAACTGCGATCCGCGCTGTCGCTCCTCAACGCCACCCTGGACTCGACCGCCGACGGCATCCTCGTCGTCGACGCCGAGGGCAACATCACCAGCTCCAATCAGCGCTTCGTGGACATGTGGCGTATCCCCGCCGAAATCATTGCCTCCCGAGACGACCAGGCCGCCCTCAGCCGGGTCCTCGACCAACTCATCGATCCCGACGCGTTCGTCGCGAAGGTCAACGAGCTCTACGCCGCGCCGGACGACGAGAGCTACGACATCCTGGACTTCCAGGACGGTCGCGTCTTCGAACGGTTCTCCCGTCCGCAGCGGGTGGACGGTGCCGTCGTCGGTCGCGTCTGGAGTTTCCGGGATCTCACCCAACGCAAGCGCCTCGAGGACGAACTCATCTACCGGGCCTTCCACGACCAACTCACCGGCCTCCCCAACAAGGCCAAGTTCTGTGACCGTCTCGAACACGCGGCCGAGAGGTCGCGCCGGCTCACGACCGGATACGCAGTGCTCTTCCTCGACATCGACAACTTCAAGACGGTGAACGACAGCCTCGGACATCAGGCGGGAGACCAGCTCCTGGTCGAAGCTGCCACCATCCTGCAGCTGTGCTTGCGGCGCGCGGACACCGCAGCGCGCCTCGGGGGTGACGAGTTCGCGATCCTGATCGAAGACATCGAGGATCCCGAGACGGCGACACACCTCGCGACCCGCATCATCGAGTCCTTCCGGCGCCCGTTTCGCATCGCGGATCGGGATGTCTTCGCCACCGCAAGCATCGGTGTGGCGTTCGGATCCGGCGCGACGACGAGTGAGCAGATTCTGCGCGATGCCGACCTCGCGATGTACACGGCGAAGTCGCTCGGCAAGAACCGTCACGAACTCTTCGAGGTCGAGCAGCACACGGCGGTCCTCCTGCGCGTGGAGGTGGAGGCCGACCTCCACCGCGCGATCGAGCGGGACGAGCTCACCCTCTTTTACCAACCGATGTTGCATACGAGCAGCGGACGAATGGCCGGGGTCGAGGCCCTCGTACGGTGGGTCCATCCGACACGCGGATTGTTGCTTCCCGGTGCATTCGTGCCGATGGCCGAAGACGCCG
>JANLTQ010000463.1:0-4453 GCA_031363005.1 Acidimicrobiia bacterium
GGCCGTGGGTTCCGGGCGTTCCGATGGTGAGGTGCACGGTGATGTCGAAGAAGGTTTCGGCGCGGTCGCCGACGCCTTCCACTCCAACCTCGTTGATCGGAACGAAGTTGGTGCCGCCTGCGCGGTCTACCGCGAAGGTCGCGCGGTGGTCGACATCTGGGGCGGCTTTCGTGATGCCGCGCGAACATTGCCGTGGGAACGGGACACGCTTGTTCCAGTGTTCTCGACGACCAAGGGAATGGCTTCGATTGCAATAGCGGTGGCTCACAGCCGCGGAATGTTCGGTATCGACGACCTAGTCGTCGATCATTGGCCGGAATTCGGTCAGCACGGCAAGGACGCGATCACGGTTCGCCAGCTTGTCACCCATCAAGCCGGTTTGGCCGCAGTCGATACCCCGCTAACCCTCGAGCTGCTCGGGGATCCCGACGCCCTCGGTGAGATCCTCGCGGCCCAGTCGCCAGCGTGGGCACCGGGGGAGTTTCACGGCTATCACGGCCAGTCGCTCGGTTGGTACGAGAGCCAGCTACTTCGACGGTGTGATCCTTCGGGGCGGACCATTGGTCGATACTTCGCTGACGAAGTCGCCCGACCACTCGGCATCGAGTTCTACATCGGTCTGCCCGACGACGTGGGTGACGAGCGGCTCGCAACGTTTCTCGGTGGGCATGTGGCCTCCGCGATCCTGCACCTCCACGAAATGCCGCCGCGGTTGGTGCTGGCATTGCTCAACCCATTCGGACTGACCGGCCGCGTCTTCAGGAATCCGAAGGCGCTCCTTAGAGCGTCGGACATCAACCGTCGTGACATCCTCCGGATCGAACTCCCGTCGGTGAACGGCACCGGCACCGCGCGGGCCATCGCCAAGGCGTACGGCGTCGTCGCGACTGGCGGTGCCGAACTTCGGATGAGTGCCGGGACCATTCGCGAGATCGAGGCTGTGCCGCAGCCTCCGAGCGGGGGAGCACACGACAAGGTGCTCAAGACCGAGACGGCATACGGCATCGGGTTCATGAAGCCGTTTCCGATGCTGGCCTTCGGATCGTCCGCGCGCGCCTTCGGCCACACGGGCACGGGCGGGTCTTTCGGTTACGCCGATCCGGACCGCGCCCTCGGGTACGCGTACGTGATGAACCGTGCGGACTTCGCGGTGCCCACGAGCTCACGGGAACTGGCACTGAGGGCAGCCGTCGAGAAGGCGCTCGGCTAAGTCCCCGGAATAGAACCAAGATGCTCGCGCCCTGACGATGTCACGCGAGCCCAGCTGACGTTTGTGCTCTCATGCACCGGAGCGGTGGACTAGGGCACAAGGGTCGTCCCGAACAGCGATCCGACTCAGTCCCAGGTGTGATCGGTCCAGGTCGAACCGTCCCAGTACCGGAGGCGGTGCTGGCCGTGGGGATCGGGATGCCACGCCGGCGGAGAGGTCGGGGCCGCGCCGGGAACCGGGGCAGTGCTCGGGGCGCCGGTCGGCACGGCGACGGTGCTCGCGGTGTACGCCTGGGGCGCTCCCGGGGTGGACCCGTACGTGGCCGCCATCGCCAGTTGCTTGGCCTTGCTTCGGCGCACGATGCCGACGATGAGCATGATGAGCCCGGCGAGGACGATCAGTGCCCCGATCCCGATGCCCAACGCCCAGACCACGCTCTTTCGGGCGACCTCACCGATCGATTCCTGCACCATGACCAAACCTGGTCTGGTGGCGTTGACCCGCACGCGGTAGTTCCCGGATCGCCGTACGCGGAACTCAACCGCCGAGGCGTACGTACCGTTCGGACGAGTGATCGTCTCGGTACCGGAGGTGAAGGCGACGGGAACGCGCTCGCCACTCGGGCCGACGACGTCGACCTGACTCGGGTCCAGCTCCACGTTTCGTGTCCGGGCGTCGAAGCCGCTCTGCGCGCCGGTGCGCTCCAGGATGATGTGGGTTCCGGTCCCGAGGTGCAGAGAAATCGTCGACGGCACGGCGTAGGTAGGGCCGAGAATGTCGTGTGACACGTTGACCACGAGGATCACAATGCTGGCCACGCCGACGGCAACGCCGAGCACGATGGTGACGAGGCTAAGCCAGAGTTTCGGGCCGGGACGACGTACCGCTGCGTTCATCGGTGCATCCTCACACCTGGCTCGTTGCTCGCTGGTGACCCCTGCGCGTAGCAACAGTTCCGGTTCGCCTCGCGTGTCGGCTTTCGGCGGGTATCGCCCTCACCACGTGGTCTTGGATTCCGACACGACGAACCTACCCCCGTCACTCCCAGAGGCGGGTGAAGGCCTGGCTCACGGCGGGGTTGGTCGGGCCGTCCCAACCGCGCGGGTCGAATGCGCGGCGCTGGGGTGACACCTCCGCGATGAGCAGCGCTGGCACCAGCGGTTCGGCGCGTGCGATGACTGCGCCATCGGGATCGATGATGCAGCTGAAGCCGTGAGCGACACGATCGCCGCGCCGACCGGCAATGTCCGCGACCACGATCGTCACCGAGTTCTCGACGGCGCGCGCCACTGGGAGGTTCTCGCCGCGCGCCCGGAACGAGGACGTGACCGATCGTGGGTGGCCGCTGTTGGTGGGAACGAAGATCACCGCCGCACCGGCCGCCGCCAACACGCGAGCGGGTTCCACGTACCAGAGGTCGTTGCAGATCACGATCCCGAACGGCGTCGCAGCTCCGGCGAAGACGGGTAGGTGCTCGCCGGCTTGGAACACGGTCCGGTAGCCGGGATACACCTTGCGGTAGACGCCGGTGATGCGCCCGTCGGCGAGGATCGCGGCGGAGTTGTAGATCGCTCCACTCGGATCGCGCTCGGTGAACCCGACGATGACCCGCACCGTCGAACCCAGGAGTGGCCCCACGACCTGCGCGAGTTCGCCGTTGCTGACACCGAGCGCGACGTCGGCCGGCGACTCGCCGTCGGATTCGTGCGCGAGTCCGCCGAGGATCGCTTCCGGACAGCAGAGCGTCGTGACTCCCTCGGCTTCGCAGATCGCCCGTTGGCGCCGAATGAGCTCGACCGCCTCGAAGGAACCGAACTCGAGATGGGGCGCCTGATACGCCGCGACCTTCATCGAGTGAGTGTTGCGGCTGGCGGGAGCCCGCCGACGTCAATCGCGCCGGGGGCTGCGGTTGGCCTGCGTGCTTAGGACGTCGTGGCGAAGCCGGAGGTCCGGACGATGCTCGATGCCTCGCCGTTCTCGTCGGCAACGGGGCTCGCAACCGATTGGCCATTTCGACGCGACGCGCGTGCGGTGGCTCGGGTGAGCACGAGCACTTCGTCGCCGGCGGCGAACGTCAACTCGGTGGCCCGAGGTGGGTTCACCACGATCTCGCGGGTGGCCGCAATGCGGTAGCCGAGGACGGTCTCATTGCGTTCCAATCCGGCGGCGCGCAGCTGCGCGACCGACACCGAGTCGACGCCCACGTAGTGATCCGCGGGCCGAAGCACGATGTCACACCCGTCCGAGTCGAAGAGCTCGTTGAACACGGTCAGCAAGTCCGCGCGCTCGGAGAGCTGGGCAATCATGAGGCTGCTGAGCTCGTCGCTCACGATGAAGTCGTCCACGCCGGCACTCACTGCGATGGACACGTTGGCGCGGTCCAGGACTTCGGCGACGATCCGCATCGGTGTGGCCGGATCAGTACCGAACATCTTGCGCAGGGTCAAGAGCGTGAGGAGCGTGCGCGAGTCCGCCTCTGCGGCGGTGAGCGAGCCGCGATAGCCGAGCACGATCGCCTGGTCGAATGGTGCGAGCCGAACCAGATCGAAGAGCGCCTGCGGTCCGTCGACTTCGTGGATGATCAGACTGCCGCGATGGGTCGTGAGTTCGTCGCTCGTCGGCGGGTCGGCCAGGCTGATGTCGACGACGACGTGCACAGCACTGCCCTCGGGCAAGAAGTCGTCGAGTTCCCGGATCACCATTGGGCCGAGGGTGCTCCAGCCGACGATCATGATCCGCTGGCTCGGGGCGACGGTCCGTGGTGCGGTTCTCGCGGCGATGGACGGCACGTCGAGGATCTGATCGAAGACCACGGTGTCATCGTCGGCGGACACCGCGATCACCTGGTCGCCCGGGCCGAAGGTCGACGCCGGGTCCGGGTTGAGTTCCACGACGCCAGCGGCGGTGAGGCGACCCATCGCCGACGAATCGGCGAAGGCCATGACGGCCTCGGCGTAGGTGTGACCGACGAGTTGCGGTACGTCGGTGAAATAGATCTCGTCGCCGTCGAAGTCGAGCAGTTCGCGGTAGACGCTGCTGAGCCCGGCTTGATGACACGCACGCGCAGTCAGCTCGGCGATGATCGCATCCGAGTTGACGGTGAGAACGCGGCCGTCGGTGACCGCGCGCACGGTGTCGGCGTTGTCGGCGTCTTCGAACTCGGCGACCACATGCGCGCGTTCGAAGTCCGGGTCGAGACTCTTGACCGCCAGGATGGCCTTCACTACACCGGCGTCACCGTCG
>JANLTQ010000640.1:0-2392 GCA_031363005.1 Acidimicrobiia bacterium
TTCGGGGGCGCGACTGGGGTGCTGATACTGTCGGCGGCCCGCACGGGGCGGTTAGCTCAGTTGGTTAGAGCGCTTGCTCGACACGCAAGAGGTCGGAGGTTCGAGTCCTCTACCGCCCACCGTCATTTTGGCGCTGCATCCGCAGCGCGGCGAGTCGCCTGCGCCCCCGATTCGCTCGTCCCTCGCTCCTGGTCTGCTCCGCCGACCGCGTCGCGTCATCAGCAGTACTGACGGCATCCGCAGCGCGGCGAGTGCGGCCGACTGTGACGGTCGTCCGGTCTGCTACCCGAACACCGACCGTCGCGGCATGATGGGCGGATGGAGCCGGTCCGTGTCACTGCGTCGTCGGGGAAGATCCGCATCACGGCCGAGGCGCGCGGGGACGTCGTCGTCGAACGAGGCCAGGATCATCCGCTCGGTGGGGTGCTCGAGGTCTCGGGATCCGATGACGGTGTAGTGATGCGGGTCCCCACCGGCACCGACCTCGTCGTCGGGTCACACTCGGGCACCGTCGATCTGACCGGATACTTCGGTGAGCTTCGGGTCACCACCCGCAGCGGCCGAGTCGAGATCGAAGCGTGTGCGTCGCTCGACGTGCGGACCGTATCGGGCCGAGTCATCGTCGGCGCCGTGGCGGGAGAGTGCAGGATCAAGACGGGAAGTGGACGAGTGACGGTGTCGCGCGCCGGCGGCGCGCTCAACGTGGCGAGCGTGTCGGGGCGAATCGACATCGTCAACGCGGCGGGCCCCGTGCGCGCACACACCGTGAACGGCCGCGTCGAGCTCGGCATGAGCGAAGCCGCCGACGCACGTGCGGATTCGGTCTCGGGCGAAGTGACGATCGGCCTACCGGCCGGCGTGCACCCGAAGACCTCCCTCGTGTCGGTGAGCGGCCGGTGCGGCTGCGAGATCACCGAGGGCGACGACTGTTCGGTGACCGGCCGAACCGTCAGCGGGCGGATCACGATCCGCGAGCGGCGATGAGCGCAGCCACCGGCGCAGTGGTCTTCACCGACCTCGTCGGGTTCACCGAGTTCACCGCCACCGCCGGAGACGATGAAGCGCTTCGTCTCCTGGCGGTCCAGGAACAGATCGTGCGGGAACTCATGCCCGAGGATGCCCGCATCGTCAAGGAACTCGGCGACGGCTTGATGTTGTTCTTCGGCGATCCGTGTCAGGCCGTGGTCACACTCCTGCAAGTTCTCGTCGCCTTCGAGGCGGCTGCGGACGTCGAGATGCTGCCGCTCCTCGTGCGCGTCGGCGCCCACTGGGGATCGCCGAGTCTGCGCGGACGCGACCTCGTCGGTCACGACGCGAACGTTGCCGCGCGCATCGTGGACGTGGCGTCGCCGGGCGAACTCCTGCTCTCCGAGGCGTTGCGCAATCAGGGAGACCATCGCGGCGTGGAGTTCTCCGAGATCGGACCCGTGATGATGAAGGGACTTCCTGATCCCATCTCGCTGTACCGAGCCGAGATCTCGCTGAACGATTTCGCCACGATCGCCTCCATGCCTACGACCTCGTCGTAGCCTCACGGCGTGGCATCTGACGGGTTCGTCCATCAACTGCCGGATACCGATCCCACCGAGACCGTCGAGTGGCTCGAGTCGCTCGATGCGGTGGTCGACGGCGCCGGCCCGTCACGCGCTCGGTACCTCTTGATGCGACTTCTCGACCATGCGAGCGATCGCGCGGTCGGCCTTTCCGCCGCGATCTCGACGCCGTACGTGAACACCATCCCTCCAGAAGCGGAGCCGTGGTTTCCCGGAGACGAGCACGTGGAGCGTCGAATCCGCGCGTACGTCCGCTGGAACGCGGTCGCGATGGTGGACCGCGCCAACCATCGGTACGACGGACTCGGCGGTCACCTCTCCACCTACGCGAGCGCTGCTGCGCTCTACGAAGTGGGCTTCAACCATTTCTTCCACGGGAAGGACGACGGCGGCCACGGCGATCAGATCTTCATCCAGGGTCACGCGGCGCCGGGGATCTACGCACGCGCCTTCTTGGAGGGCCGCCTGACCGAAGACCAGCTCGACCGGTTCCGGCGCGAGGTCGGCGGCGACGGCTTGTCGTCCTATCCCCACCCGCGGCGTATGCCGGAGTTCTGGGAGTTTCCTACGGTCTCGATGGGGCTGGGTCCACTCAACGCCGTCGCGCAGGCTCGCATCAATCGCTATTTGCT
Source organism: Acidimicrobiia bacterium (assembly GCA_031363005.1). Lineage (GTDB taxonomy): Bacteria > Actinomycetota > Acidimicrobiia > IMCC26256 > JAENVU01 > JAENVU01. The sequence continues at coordinate 2,186 of JANLTQ010000640.1, forward strand.
CCATCACGAACTGGTGGACACGAGCCGCTCGAAGGTGTGGTGCTTCGTCGGCGACGGCGAGACCGACGAACCCGAGTCCAAGGCCGGCCTCTCCATCGCCGCGCGCGAGCAACTCGACAATCTGATCTTCGTCGTCAACTGCAACCTGCAACGTCTCGACGGTCCCGTGCGTGGTGGCGGCAAGATCATCCAAGAGTTGGAGATGGC
>JANLTQ010000511.1:0-3329 GCA_031363005.1 Acidimicrobiia bacterium
ATGAAGCCGACGGCGGGATGAGCGGCTGCGAACTCGCGGGTGAGGGCGTTCTTGCAGTCCGTCTGGCGACGAGAGTCTTCGGTCGCGCCGAGCAACGTGGCGTAGGCCGAGTTGGTCAGCACCAAGCGCGCGCCGCGCGACGTGAGCACGCGTGTGGAGGCTTCGAGCGTGCCCAGATACCAGTCGCGGTATTCGGGGTCGCACGACGACAGCCACGTCCCGTCATGGAGCAGCTCGATCCCGCCGCTGTCATTGAAGACCATCAGCACCACGTCGGGCTTGAACTCCTGAACCGTGGATGCCCAGTCCTGGTCGCACTGGAACGATGGCAGGCCATTTCCGAATGACTCGATGCGGTACCGAGTGCCGAACGGGTACGCGCACGCGATGGAGGCGGCGTTCAGTGTCACGATCGGAGGCGTGGGCTTCAGCTCCGAGAAGCCTTCGCCGGCGAGGAAGTACCCGACCGAGTTCCCCACGACCATGAGGCGCTTCGACCCCGCGTGGGCGCGCGCGTCGCGCGCTCCGGCCTTCGGGTCGGTGATACCGGCACCCGCAAAAGAGAACGGGGCGACGTAGCCCGTTGCGGCGACGACGGTGACGGTCACGACCACGCCGACGGTGAGGGGAGTGAGCCAGCGCAGCGTCGGGGCCGAGAGCGCACCTCGGCGGATTGGTCGTTCGACGAGAACGAACGAGACGATTGCGATCGGTATGGTCACCGCGAGGCGCACCGCGAGAAGTGGCCATCCGTCGAGGCCGACCCGGTCGGCGTTGAGCCAGAGATAGATCGGCCAGTGCCAGAGGTAGACGCCGTAGCTGATGACTCCCAGACCGACGAACGGGCGGAACGAGAGCGCACGGGCGAGCAGACCGGGTTGCGGATGAGCGGCGGCGGCAATCACCGCGCTGGCCGCGATCGCACAGACGAGCAGCCCTCCGCGGTAGAGGTTGGCGCCGCCGAGGCGAGTCCAGGCGACCGCCAAGACACCGGCACTCACCCAGGCCACCAGCTCGAGTGCGGTCCTCGTTCGTCTGGTGCTCGCCGGACCACGCCAGACGAGGAATCCGGCCAGTGCCGCTCCCATCAGAATCGCCGGCGCTCGGGTGTCTGTTCCGTAGTAGTTGCGGGTTGCGTCGTGCTTCCCGAACCACAGTCCGAGCGCAAGCGCGGCCGACGCCAGGAACACCGCTCGAGCGGTGGAATCGGCGACGCGGCCGTCGGGCTCTGCGCGGTGCCGCCGCCAGGCCAGCAGGCCGGCGAACGCAAGCGGCCACACCAGATAAAACTGTTCTTCGATCGCGAGGCTCCACGTGTGGTTGAGGGGCGACGGCGACGAGAAGAGCGCGAAGTAATCGAACCCACCGAACACGAATCGCCAGTTCGCCACGTACGCGAGCGTGGCGAGAGCGTCGCCGCGGATCCGGTGAAGCTCACTCGGGTCCGCAATCACCACGGAGTACAGGCCGACGAATGCCACCACGAGCAGGAGCGCGGGCAGCAGTCGCCGGGCTCGACGGGCCCAGAAGCCGAACAGGTTCACCCGGCCACGCGTGCTCGATTCGGCCAGGAGAAGTGAGGTGATCAGGTAGCCGGAGAGGACGAAAAAGAGGTCGACTCCGAGGTAGCCGCCGTCCAACGTGCCGGCGTGGAACAGCAGGACGGCCACGACGGCGACGCCCCGAACTCCATCCAGCGCCCGGCGATGCGGAAGGCGCGACGCTGCGGACAAGTCTCAGATATTGCCACAGCATCACCAAGACCCGAGCCGTTGAGGCAGTCACCCAAACATGGTGCGCCACTGTTCGAGCGTCGGGAGGCGAAAGACGTAGTTGTTGCTGCGGGTCGCACCCATGGTGGCCGAAGGTTCGGCCGAGTACTGGTGACCCGGGAACAGGACGGTGTCGTCGGACACCTGGGCGAGGCGTTGGGTCAGCGAGAAGTACAACTCGTCCGAGTCGCCGCCGGGAAGATCGGTGCGACCGCAGCCGTCGAGGAACAGGGTGTCGCCCGCAATCAACCGCCCATCGACGAGGAAACACTGACTGCCGGGCGTGTGCCCGGGCGTGTGGACGAGCGTGACGCCGATCGAGCCGACGTTCACGACATCGCCACCGTCGTGCAGCACGAGATCCGAATCGGAACATCCGGTCACTCGCTTCACACCGAACGCTTCCTCGCGGTGCACGTGGATCGGCGCGTCAACACCGTCGATCGCCAACAACTCGGCCACTCCCTCGATGTCCCATCCCGCCATCGAACCGCCGACGTGATCGGGGTGATAGTGCGTGACCAGCGCCCCGGTGACGGACAGTCCGTCCGCGCCGGCGATCTCGACGAGTTCCTTGACTGCGTACGCCGGATCGACGATCAGCGCCTCACCGGTCTCCCGATCGCCGATGAGGTACGCGAAGTTCACCATCTGCTGGGCAACGGGATTGTCGGTGGCGAAGTCCCGCCCCGACAACACCTGCCGAAAATAGAGCCGATTTGGAGTCACGCTCTCCGAGCGTAGGCTCAACCAATGAAGCGAATCGAGTACCGGACGTGTCCTCTGTGTGAAGCGACGTGCGGATTGGAGCTGCATCTGGACGACGATGAGCTCACCCTCGTCCGTGGTGACAAGGAAGACGTCTTCAGTGCGGGGTACCTGTGTCCGAAGGGGACCGCGCTCAAGCAACTCGATGCGGATCCGAACCGTATTCGTACGCCGCAGATTCGTCGGGGCGACACGTGGCATGACGCCACGTGGGACGAAGCGTTCGCGGAGATCGAGGCGCGCCTGCTGCCGATCATGGAACGCGACGGCCGAGACGCCGTCGGCGTGTACATGGGTAACCCGAGCGCGCACAACCTTGCGAACCTCGTCTACAACCGCGTCCTGAATCAGAGTCTCGGCACGAAGAACTTGTTCAGCGCGAGCACCGTCGACCAAATGCCGAAGCAGGTGAGCTCCGGTTTGATGTTCGGTGCCGCGTTGACCGTTCCGGTCGCGGACATCGACCGCATGGACTACCTCGTGATCATGGGTGCGAACCCCTACGCGTCGAACGGCAGCCTGATGACCGCGCCGGACTTTCCCGGCCGGCTCGAACGCCTCCAAGCACGCGGCGGCACCGTGGTGGTCATCGACCCGCGCCGGTCCCAGAGCGCCGAGAAGGCCGACGAGCACCTCTTCATCCGTCCCGGCACCGACGCGCACTTCCTCTTCGCCGTGGTGAACGTGCTGCTCACCGAAGGTCTGGTGTCACTCGGAAACTGTGACGGCCTGGTCGACGGGCTCGAGGAGATCGAGCGCCTGGCACCGACCTTCACGCCCGAGGTCGTG
>JANLTQ010000647.1:0-4778 GCA_031363005.1 Acidimicrobiia bacterium
CCACCGCGGTGAACGCGTTCATGGACCCACCGTCACGTTCGCGGCGGCTCGGACACCTTTCGCCCCTTGGTGCAACGCGATCTGACAGATGCGGACGAGCGCGTCGGCGCGGCGTTGGGCGGGGCTGCGGTCGTCGGTCTCAGACGGTGGGTCCATGAACGCGTTCACGGCGGTGGTCACGGTCTCGGCTGCGTCACCCGAGAGTTCGCCGCTGATGGTGGAGCGACCGTTCAACACTTTGGAGAGACGGAAACCATCAGGTTCGATCGGCATCGTCCCGTCGGCGCGGGCGAGGTGTTTGAACGCTTCCGCGGCGCGTCGTACGCCTTTGTGGTCGCCACGGCGGGCGAGGCCATAGAACTCGTCTTCGCAGGCGGCGAGTTTCTCGTCGTGGCCAGGAACCCGTGCCGCGGCGATCGCTTCCATCGCGTTCGTCGACACGCGACCGTCTCGCCAGGCTTGACCCATCGTCGGTAACAGTTCCGCGAGCTCCGCGGTGTCGATCGCGCGTCGGACCTGCCCGCGGTGAAGGCCGGTCTGCCAGGCGAGCCACGCCGGCGTCGAACGCATCGCGTCATGGCCACACAAGCCTCGCCGATGCGACCCGAGCGTGTATTCGGCGAAGACAGCTTCGAGCCGACCGATCTGAGCCCGCAACCGGATCACATCAGCCGACAGGCACGCATCGGTGAGTGACTCGGACGGCGCTGCGGTGAACATCTCAATCGCCGCCCGCAAGACGAGGAACGGGTCGCCGACCGCAGCGGCCATCGCCCGCGCCTGGTCCATCATCGACTCGTCGAACTCGTCGCGATGTTCGTCTTCAGGTGGTTCGTGTTCGGCCATCGAAGTGTCCTCAAAACCGCGCCAGCCCCAAGCAGCGCGAGTGGGTGTTCCGGTACCGGAATCGTAGCAGAACAGACATTCGAAATTAAGCAGAAACTTGAGAAATCTCAGTATCTTTCGCGCATAACCGGGCTCCAGGACGAGTGCAAGAACTGACGACCGCGGATCCGGTCCCACCGACCACCGAGACGCGAATCTGTGACCGCGCGAGCGTCCGAAGCGAAGCCAGGACCGTCGCGGCCACCTGGTCATGTTCCGTCGCGAATCGCGCAATGGGGGCTTGTCGATCCCGCGGCCAATCGGCACGTCTGGGACGATCATCGAGTGACTCTCCGCCCCTACGTTGGACGGCTCGGACGTCGCCGATGCAGGAGTGGCCATGGCGAAGTTGATCTACGCGTCGAACATGTCCCTCGACGGCTGGACCGAGGACGAACGCGGCGGCTTCGACTGGGCTCCTCCGGACGACGAGGTCTTCGCGTTCATCACCAGCCTCATGGAGTCCGCAGGCATGTACCTCTATGGGCGGCGCATGTACGAAACCTTGGCCGTGTGGGAGACCGACTCGACCCTGGCCGCGCGGTCGGACCTGATGGCCGACTACGCGAGCGCATGGCAGGCGGCGGAGAAGATCGTCTACTCATCGACCCTTGCCGCCCCCCTCACCGCGAACACTCGACTCGAACGCCGCTTCGACCCCCGCGCGGTACACGATCTGAAGGCTGCCGCCAGTGGGGAACTCTTGGTTGGTGGCCCGAACCTGGCAGCACAGGCTCTCGACGCCGGGTTGGTCGACGAGCTGGCCCTGTTCGTCTGGCCCGTCATCCTCGGGGGGCGCAACCCCGCACTGCCGACCGACGCGCGCGCGGATCTGGAGCTCATCGACGAGCACCGGTTCAGCAGCGGCGCCGTCCACCTCCGCTACCGCCTTCGGTAACCGATCCCAAAGTGCGGCGTAGTGTCGGCCGGCCGTTCCTGCGGCGCGGTATCGAAGGAGATCACGTGACGGAGAAGGCGACGAAGCGCGAAGCGGCGAAGCACGAGTGGGGACCGCTGGTCGCCGATCTTGCGAGCCGACGCGAGCGAGCGCTCGGGATGGGCGGGGAGCAGTTCGTCGAGCGGCAGCGTTCGCTGGGCAAGCTCACCGTGCGCGAGCGACTCGAACTCCTCCTCGATCCCGGGACGTGGATCGAATACGGGATGCTCGCCGACCACATGGATGCGGGTCTCGGCGATAGGTACCTCGCGGCGGACGGCGCGGTGACCGGAGTTGGTGAGATCGACGGCCGGTTGGTCGCGGTCGCGGCGTACGACTTCTCGGTCATGGCCGGGTCGATGGGCGGTGTGGGCGAGAACAAGATCCGGCGTATGCGTCATCACGCCGTCGCGCAACGCATGCCGATGGTGTGGTTGCTCGACTCCGCCGGCGCGCGTATCCAGTCGACCAGTGGTTCGAGTTTTGCCGGCGCCGGTGACCTCTTCCGGGAGCAAGTGGCGATGAGCGGTGTGGTCCCGATGGTCGCCGCGATGATGGGCCATTGCGCGGCCGGCACCGCCTACATCCCTGCCCTCGCAGACTTCGTGCCGATGGTGAAGGGCACCTCGTCGATGGCGCTCGGTGGCCGCCATCTGGTGAAGGCGGCGGTCGGCGAGGACGTGACCGAAGAGGAAATGGGCGGCTCCGGGGTCCACACCAAGATCAGCGGCGTCGCGGATCTGGAAGTGAGCGACGACGAGGAATGCCTCCGGATCGTGCGGAAGTACTTGTCGTTCTTCCCGCAGCACAACCAGGAACGACCGCCCGTCTCCGAGTGCGGCGATCCCGTCGACCGGCGGGTCGAGGAGATCTACGACATCGTGCCGACGGCGCCGCGCCGTGCGTACGACGTGCGCAAGGTGATCACTGCGATCGTCGACGACGGCGACTTCTTCCCGATGAAACCCGAGTGGGCAAAGAACGTGGTGACCGGTCTGGCGCGCATCGGCGGCGAACCGATCGGCATCGTCGCGAATCAGCCGATGGTTCTCGGCGGTGCGCTCGACGTGAACGCCGCGGACAAGGCGGCGCGGTTCGTGTGGTTGTGCGATGCGTTTGGGATCCCGCTCGTATTCCTGCACGACGTCCCAGGTTTCATCGTCGGCTCCGCGGTGGAGAAGCAAGGGATCATCCGTCACGGCGCCAAGATGTTGTTCGCGGTGAGTGAAGCGACGGTGCCCAAGATCAGCGTCATCATGCGGAAGAGCTACGGCGCGGGCTACTTCGTGATGAACGGACTCGCGTACGAGGCGGACTACATCGTGTCGTGGCCGACGGCCGAGATCGCGGTGATGGGTCCCGACGGCGCGGTCAACATCATCCATCGCAAGACGTTGGACGCGGTTCCCGAGGACGAGCGGGCCGCGAAGCGGCTGGAGTTGGCCGAGGAGATCCGCGCCAACATCGACCCGTACATCGCGGCTGGCCACGCCCAACTCGACGACGTCATCGACCCCGCCGAGACCCGCCACGCGATTTGGCGCGGGTTGCATGTGTCGCGTGACAAACAAATCGACCGTCCCTGGCGCAAGCACGGCGTGCTCCCGGTCTGACCGCGGCGAGGCGCGCCGACGCCGACCGGGCACCGCGCGTCAGGCCGCGGTGGCGCTGACGATCCAAGCGGCCGAGTCCATGTGGACCCCGGTGCCGTCGTGCCGATCGGTGAAGAGTGCGGTGACCGCGTCGATGGCCGCGGCGCGTGCCTTCGGCGGTGCGGGATCGAGCAGGGAGCGGGCGATCCCGGTCGACGCGAAGAACTCCACTGCGTCGGCCACGGTGCCGGGACCGCCGGGTGAGAGCGAAGTGGAGCAGTCGGCGAGTTCGACGGACTCGAATCCGCATTGCATGAGCATGGATTCGACGGTCGCCGGATCGGCGAGCCCGAACATCCCGGGTCCGGCCGGTGGTGACGACGGCGCCGGTGGCAGGAAGGGGGCGGCCGCCACCATGGGTTCGAGGAGCCATTGCTGCTTGGCGAGGTCCTGCCAACAGGCGAACACGGTGCGGCCGCCCATGCGCAGGTTGGACCGCAGATTCGTGAACGCCCGGACCGGATCGTCGAAGAACATCAGGCCAAACCGGCTGACCATGATGTCGAACTGGCCGCGAGCGGCGTTCGGGTCGGCCTCGGTCGGCCAGACCTGCGCGTCGTCCTGGACGAACTCGACGTTGTCCAGCCCGCCGCTGGCCAGGCGGTCGCGGGCCACAGACAGGAGCGGCGCGGAGACGTCGAGTCCGGTGACCCGGGCCGCCGCCGGCGCAACCGCGAGTGAGAGAGCTCCGCACCCGCAGCCGACGTCGAGGACAGCATCGCCGTCGATGCGGGCGGTCTCCACGATGGCGGCGAGGAACGGCGCGAGCTGCGCGTCGTACCGGTCCGCGTTCTCGAACCAGTGGTCGGACTCCGAACCATTCCAGCGCTCGATCTGGGCTTCGTTCATGGGGTGTCCTTCGGGGGGTTGAGGACGGCGCCGATGCGGACGCGGTCGATGAGTTCTGCGAGACGCGGATCATTGTCGGCGACGCGCTGGATGGCCGCGCCGAGTTCATCGATGACGAGAGAGCTCGCGGACTGGGCGATCCGGATGCGGGCCCGGCGTGCGAGTCCGATGCTGGCGTCCGGATCATCAGCGGACCAGACGAACGCAACGAAGAGGTCGGTGAGCGCGCGCGCCTGATCGCGCGCGCCACGTCGCGCCGCGCGCACTGTTTCGAGCGCGGCATCCAGCGGGGCACCGTGGTCGACCGCGTCTCCGACGAGGTCGACCAGGGCGATTGATCGCGCGACATATCCGTCGGCGACTTCGGTGAGAAGCCCGGCTCGGACACCGCGCCGACGCGCCTCCGGTTCGTCCATCCCGGAGATGCGGTTCGCCAGTTCGGTGGCGGTGAGATG
>JANLTQ010000589.1:0-3846 GCA_031363005.1 Acidimicrobiia bacterium
GCAGTGCGCGTCATCCGTGAGGAGTTCAACTCGGAGTACCGCGGCATCGTCATCGACGATCAGCGGCTGTTCGACGACGTGCACGACTACGTCCACGCGTTCAACCCCGAGCTGGCCGACCGAGTCGAGCGCTACGATGCCGAGGAGGAGGGTCTCCCGATCTTCGAGCGGTTCCACATCCACGAGCAGCTCCACAAGGCGCTCGACCGGAAGGTGTGGCTGCCATCCGGCGGTTCCTTGATCATCGAGCGCACCGAGGCCCTGACCGTCGTCGACGTGAACACCGGCAAGAACGTCGGGAAGTCGAACCTCGAGGAAACCGTGTTCGCCAACAACCTCGAAGCGGCGAACGAGATCGCACGCCAACTCCGATTGCGCGATATCGGTGGGATCATCGTCATCGACTTCATCGACATGGAGATCAAGAAGAACCGGGATGCGGTCACCAAGGGGCTTCGGGAGGCGCTCGCTCGGGACAAGACCCGGACCCAGGTGTTCGAGATCTCCGATCTGGGGCTCGTGGAGATGACGAGAAAGCGCATTTCCGAAGGGCTGGTCGAAGCGTTCTCGGAGACCTGTGCCGTCTGCGGAGGCCGTGGTTTCGTGGTCGACGAGGCAATGCTGTAAAGTCGCCGGGTTCTCCCGCAGATCCTGAGGTCTTCACGCGCCATGTACGCAGTCATCGCCACCGGCGGCAAGCAGTACAAAGTAGAAACCGGCCAGCAGCTCGATGTCGAGCGGCTCGGCGTCCATGAGGGAGAGGTCGATTTGCGGCCCGTGCTCCTCGTCGACGGCGGCACCGTCCTGGCGACACCGAGCGAGCTCGGTTCGGCGTCGGTGACGGCGAAGGTCGTCGGGGCCGCGAAGGGCCCGAAGATCGACGGGTTCGTCTACAAGCCGAAGTCCAACAACCGCAAGCGTTGGGGACACCGGCAGCACTACACCACCATCGAGATCACCGCGATTACGAAGGGCTGAGTCATGTCGAAGAAGAAGGGCGCAGCCTCCTCGCGCAACGGCCGTGATTCCGCTGCCCAGCGGCTCGGCGTCAAGGTCTACAGCGGCACCGAAGTCACCGCCGGCACGATCATCGTGCGCCAGCGCGGGACCCGGTTCCATCCCGGCGAGAACGTCGGTCGCGGTGGCGACGACACGTTGTTCGCCACTGCCGATGGCGTGGTGAAGTTTGGTCACCGTCGCGGGCGCAAGCTCGTCGACATCCTCGTCGGTTAAGCAAGTTTTCTTGCAGACTCGACGCGCTCCCGAGCCGGAGCGCAGCGGAGGCGAGCAGTCCGGGAGCGAGCACATCCCGCGAAGATTGGCTCCGGCGATGCGAGCGGACGGACAATAGAGATGTCCAATTTCGTCGACGAAGCCCAGCTCAACATCCGTGGCGGCGACGGCGGTGCCGGTTGTATCTCGTTCCGTCGGGAATCGCACACGCCCAAAGGCGGCCCTGATGGTGGCGATGGCGGGTCCGGCGGCGACATCTGGCTTCAAGCCGATCGCAACGTTGCCTCGCTGCTCTCCTTCCGGGACCACCCGCACCGTCGGGCCCCATCCGGTACTCACGGGTCGGGCAACCAACGTCACGGCGCGTCCGGCGCGGACCTGACCGTGTACGTACCGGAGGGGACCACGATTCGGACCCACAACTCCGGCGACGTCATCGCCGACCTCATCAACCACGGCGATCGGTGGCTGGCCGCGCGCGGTGGTCGGGGCGGACGCGGGAATACGCGCTTCCTCTCGAACGCCCGACGGGCGCCGACCTTCGCCGAACAGGGTGAGTACGGCGAAGAACGTTGGGTCGAACTCGAACTGCGGCTGATGGCCGACGCGGCCCTGGTGGGATTCCCGAACTCGGGCAAGTCCACGCTGATCGCGTCCGTGAGCGCGGCCAAGCCCAAGATCGCGAACTATCCCTTCACCACGCTGGTTCCGAACCTCGGAGTTGTTCGTTTCCAAGACCACGAGTTCGTGCTCGCAGACATTCCGGGGTTGATCGAGGGTGCGGCGGAGGGTCGCGGTCTTGGTCATCGATTCCTTCGCCACGTCGAGCGCACGCGTGTCCTCGTCGTGCTCCTCGATCTCGCGCCCATGGACGGTCGGACCCCCGATGACCAGGAGCGGATCCTGCTCGACGAACTCGGCCGCTATCGCCCCGAGCTGCTGACGCGCCCTCGGATCACCATTGGGACGAAGTCCGATGTCGCCGGGTTCGAAACCGAGTATCCGGCGATCTCGGCCGTGACCCACCAAGGGCTCGACGAGTTCCTCGGTCAGCTCGGAACGTTGATCGACGGTGCCCGGGAGGAAGAACCGGTCTCGGACAGTTACGTCGTCCACCGACCGGACGAAGAAGGTTTCTCGGTGACCCGCGATCCCGACGGTGCGTATCGCCTCATCGGTCGATCGGCCGAGCGCGTTGTAGCTATGGCCGACCTCACGAACACCGAAGCGCTCGAATACATCCATCAACGATTCCGCAAGATGGGGGTCGAGAAGGCGCTCGCTCGCGCGGGGGCCAAGGAAGGCGATCTGGTCCGCATCGGGGATGTCGAACTCGAGTACGTCGAGGGACTCTGATGCGCGCGGTCGTCAAGATCGGGACGTCGTCGATCACGAACGCGATGGGCGAACTCGACGAAGTCGCGCTGGCGAAGCTGTGTGAGGAAATCGTGGTGGCCCGGACCGCCGGTCACACCGTCACGGTCGTCTGCTCCGGCGCAATCGCCGCCGGCATGCCCGCGCTCGGGCTCCGCGTCAGGCCGACCGATATCGGCACGCTCCAAGCCATCGCCGCCGTCGGACAGCCTCGATTGATGGCGCGCATCAACGCCCAGCTCGCGACCCATGCCGTCGTGGCCGGTCAGGTGCTGCTCACGCCATACGACTTCCTGCATCGGACGCAGTATCTCCACGCGCAAGAGACGCTCGTCCGGCTCCTGGACTTGGGCGTCGATCCGGTCGTCAACGAGAACGACACGGTGGCCGACGACGAAGTGCGGTTCGGAGATAACGACCGCATTGCTGCGCTGGTCGCCAACCTCATCGACGCGGATGTCCTCGTGATGCTCACCGACACCGAAGGTCTGTTCACCGCGGATCCGCGTCTTGATGCCAACGCGTCGCTGATCGAGGAGATCACCGCGGTCGATGCCGCGCTGGAAGCGATGGTCGGGGGTGCCGGGTCGGCGCGGGGGAGCGGCGGGATGGCGACCAAGCTGTCGGCAGCGCGGATCGCGTCGTGGTCCGGAGTTCGGGCTGTCATCGCCGCGGCCGACGCGCCCGGCGTCATCGCCGACGCGATCGCGGGCCGGGCGGTGGGCACGGTGATCCAACCCCACACCGAGAGACTGGCCCGCCGAAAGCTCTGGATCGCATTTGCGATCGGTGCCACCGGCCGGATCGTGGTCGACCCCGGTGCGCGCACTGCGCTCATGACCCAAGGGCGATCGCTCCTCGCGGCCGGGGTTCGCGACGTCGTCGGCCACTTCGAAGCGGAGAGTGCGGTCGAGATCGTCGACGAGAACGGGCACATCTTTGCGAAGGGACTGGTGCGCTCGGACGCCGCAACGTTGCGCGCGATCGCCGGGAAACGAACCGGTCAACTGCCCGAGGGGATCCCGGCCGAAGTCGTCCATCGGGACGATCTCGTCGTCTTGCCGGGCTAAGAGGGCGAGCGGATAGGCGCCGCGCTCGCAGCCGGTTTCCGCTCGCCCGTGGCCCGAGCGGCCCGTGAACGAAGTGAACATGAGCGGAAAGCCAGTTCGCTAGTTCGACGACGCCTGGACGTATTCGCGCGGGTCCTGAGCGCCACGCAGTGTGGGACAAATACCGTCG
>JANLTQ010000608.1:0-3885 GCA_031363005.1 Acidimicrobiia bacterium
TGCCGTTCACACCGTGGACCGCCCGCGAAGACATCCGCGCGATCCTCGAGTTCGTTGCCGAGCATCACCTCGTCGGCAACGTCGATCCCGTGCAGTATTCGATCCGGTTGCTGGTCCCCGATGGTTCACTGCTGCTCGGCCGGATTGACAATCTCGGCGCATGGGACGCCACCCGGCTGTCCCACCCGTGGAGATCGGACCTGGACGATCTTCAGTCCGAGTTCGCCGCGATCGTGGAAACCGGCGCCGACGACCCTGCTGGCGACGTCTTCAACACCCTCCGCGCGCTCGTGGATCTCCCACCCGTCGACGTCTCGGAGGTGGTTGATGCGCCCCGGCTCAGCGAGTCCTGGTTCTGCTGCGCCGAACCGACCGCCGCACAGCTCCGCGCCGTCTGACCCGCTGACCGGAGCGGAGATCTACGAGAGCTTCGCGGCGGCGAACGCCAACCCGACGATCGTCGTCATCGTGGGGATGAGGAACAGCAAGAGTCGATTGGTTTCGGAGGCGACACGAGCGTCGATCCGCAGCCCGATGCGGTCCTCCATCGAAATCATCTCGCGTCGCAAACCGTCGCCCAGCGCAACCATCTCGCCGCGCAGCACCGCCATCTCGCCGCGCAGACCATCGCCCATGGCGACCATCTCGTTGCGCAAGACGTCCACATCGCTGCGCAATACCGCCACATCATGCGTACGCGCAACATCGGCCCAGCCCGCGGGCGGCAAATGGGCCATCACTGCGTCTGCCACCAGGGCACCCAGTGCCGCCTCGAGACCCGTGTACATATCGCGACGCGTGCGTTCATCAACTGACATCGTAAACCTCCACCGACCGGCACTTCTTCGGGGAAGTCGAAGGGAAGACTCGAATCTTTGCAGACGGGTGCGACACGACCGCGGTGTGCGGCACCGACCCAACGACGCTTCGGCCGCGCCGCCTGAGTGGTCAGTGAGCGTCGACAGGGAGTGAGGGCGAGTCGACCTCCGTCCGGTTCGGCTCCACCCCCACTCCGTCGACGAGCAATCGTGAACGACCGGAAATCGCCGGGTCCGGCGTCGACACCATTGCGACCGGGGCTTCGGACGAGGAACCTTCGATGTCGAGGTGCGGGAGAATCCGGTCCAGCCAACGCGGCATCCACCAGTTGGCCTGGCCGAGCAACTCCATCGTGGCGGGCACGAGCAGCAGGCGAACGATCGTGGCGTCGACAAGGACGGCAGCCGCCATCCCGATGCCCATCATCTTGAGCGTCGGTTCCGGGCTCAGCACGAACGACAGGAACACCGCGATCATGATCAACGCCGCGGCGCTGATGACGCGTGCGGTCTTGGCCACCCCGAGCGCCACCGACTCGCGCGGATCACCGCTGCGCAGATACTCCTCGCGGACGCGCGACATGAGGAACACCTCGTAGTCCATCGACAGCCCGAACAAGATTGCGAACATCATCAGCGGGATGAACGCGACGATCGGGACCGGCTGATCCACGCCGATGAGCGACCGACCCCAGCCCCACTGGAACACGGCCACGATGACGCCGTAGGCAGCACCGATCGAGAAGAGGTTGAGCACGGCCGCAGTGAGCGGGATGACCACCGACCGGAAGACCACCATCAGGAGCAAGAAGGCGGCGAGCACGACTGCGCCGATGCACAGGAGTAGCCGGCTGCTGATGCGATCGTCGACGTCGATCAACGAGGCGGTCTGACCGCCGACGAACACGTGACCGGCAAGCACAGTTCCCGCGGTCGCCTCAGGGATGATCGAACTGCGCAGCGTACGGACGAGTCGCTGGGTGGACTCGACGTTCGGCGCGTGTTTCGGCGTGACGAGCACGATGGCCGCGTTCTTCCCGGGGCTCGGGATCGCCGGAGTCGCCGAGGCAACGTCGGGGGCCTGGGCGAGCGCACCCGCCAACTTCTCGACCGCGGCGAGTTCGGCCGCGCCAGTCGCGGCGGTCGGCTGGGGCAGCGCGATGGCGACGAGCAGTGGCCCGTTGGCACCGTCACCGAAGCCCTTCGCCACCAAGTCGTAGGCCCGGCGCTGGGTGAGCGACGTCGGCGCGTTGCCGTCGTCGGCGAACCCCAGCTGCAGGTCCAGGATCGGAGCAGCCAGGGTGACCAGCACCACGAGTGAGGCAACGAGGCAGAGCACCGCGTGGCGGCCGACGAGATGCGCGAACCGATACCAGACCCCGCCGGCGTCCTCGGCCCGCTCGATGTTCTTGTGGTGTCCCTGAATGCGCGGCCCGGCGAATCCGAGCACGGCCGGCAGCAGCGTGAGCGCGGCGATCACCATCACCGCAACGAACAGACCGGCCGAGAGACCGAGCATCCGCACGTACGGGATACCGGAGAGTGCAAGACCGGCCAGCGCCATCGCCACACAACAACCGGCGAACAGCGACGCGGCACCGGCAGTGCCGATCGCGTGACCGACACCCTTCTCGTGGTCCATCCCTTCGGCGCGGTTCTGCAGATACCGACTGACTACGAGCAGCGAATAGTCAATCCCGACACCCAAGCCGATCATGGCCCCGAGCGCCGGCGACACCGTGCCGATCGTGATCTTCGACGCGAGCAGGGTCAGGAGCGACGTCGCCGCCACGACACCGAGACCCGCGACGCCGATGGGCAGGAATGCGGCCGCAACGGATCCGAAGACGAACAACAGGATCATGACCGCCGCGATCAGTCCGATCAGCTCCGACGCCTGGTCGCTCGACGCTTGCGTGTTCTGGATGTCCACCACTTGGCCGCCGAGATCAACCGTCACGCCGGCCTTCGATGCCGGCTTCATGGTCGATTCGAGATCGGTGAACGCGTCCTTGGGGACGTCGGAGATCGCGCCGGTGTACCGAACGGTGGCGACGGCGATCTTCCCGTTGGCGGACACGCGTGCGGTCGGCCCACTGAAGGGATCGGTGACCGAGGCGACGCCCGGCAACTTCGCGACGCGCGCCAGCGCGGACTGCACCGCGGCTTCGGATTTGGCGTCGGTCACTGCGCCCGATCCGGCGGCGACGACAATCGTGGCGGTCGGTTGGGTCTGCGCGGGGAATCGCTGCGCAAGCAGATCAGTGGCGGCTTGGGAGTTGGTGCCGGGGACCGTGAACACATCACGGAAAACGTTGTGTTCGCTCTTGGCCATCGTGCCCAACGTGAGGAGCACGACGATCCACACACCGAGGACCCACCAGCGCCGGCGGACCATCGTGGTCCCCCACCGCTCGAGACCACGTGGTCCCGGCTTCGGAGTGCGGACCTTGGGTGAACGACGCGGCGGGGTCGCGCCGGACTCGGCGCGCGCGTCTAGCCCTGTTGTGCTGCCAGCAGGTTGAGGGCTGAGCCGGCTCTGAACCACGAGATGTGCTCCTCGGACATGGTGTGCGTCGTGGTCACGACGTCCGAGGTGCCATCGGCATGGTGCAGGACGACCTTGACGGTCTCGCCCGGCGCGAGTTCCGCGAGTCCGACGATGTCGACGGCGTCATCCACGCGAATCAGGTCATAGTCTCCCGCAGTCGCGAACGTGAGCGCGAGCACACCCTGCTTCTTGAGGTTCGCCTCGTGAATCCGCGCGAACGAGCGCACGATGATCGCCTTTGCTCCCATATACCGCGGCTCCATCGCCGCGTGTTCACGCGACGAACCTTCCCCGTAGTTCTCGTCGCCGATCGCGACCCACGGGATGCCTGCGTCCTTGTACCGCTTCGCGAGATCGGGCAACGGGACCTCAGTGCCGTCTCGCCCGTCGACACCCACACCGGACTGACCCGGAGTGAACGCGTTGTTCGCACCGATGAACAGGTTGCCGCAGATGTTGGTGAGGTGGCCACGGAACTTCAGCCACGGACCGGCGGGTGAGATGTGGTCGGTGGTG
>JANLTQ010000661.1:0-2369 GCA_031363005.1 Acidimicrobiia bacterium
GCGCCCGGACCACGTGGCCTCCGAGCCGTCTACCGCGCCTGGTGCCGGAAGGTCCCGTTCGACAACGTCATGAAGCGCAACAACGCCCACGGCATCTTCTCGAACGCACACGACGATCTCGACGGGCTCCACGCTGCGCTCAAGCGCAATTTCGACACCCACGAGGTTCACGTCGTCGGCTGCGTCGCCATCTTCGCCGCCCAGGGATGAGCTGCGACGGTCCAGTTTCCACGTCGTTCACAAACGCTGCCGCCACCCGATGATCGAGCGCGACGGCACGATCGTGGACAGCTGGCTCGGAACCAACTTCATCGCCATGCTGGCGCTGCTCGGATCGGACGTTGCGCCCTCCGGCCATCCGGTCCCAGGCCCCGAGGCGTGACGAAGATGCCACAAAGGTTTGAATAAAGAAGACGAACCTGTCCGAGCGATCGGACACGCGACACGGCATCTGTCCAGGCCAAACGTTGTGTTTCTGACAACGGGTGGGCGCTGAGGGACTCGAACCCCCGACCACCGCCTTGTAAGGGCGGCGCTCTACCAACTGAGCTAAGCGCCCGAACGAGTGAGGAGGGTACCGCGGACGGGCAGAAACGCCGCCCGCGAAACATCTGCGAAACTCGAACTCAGGTGACCGAGCACGGCGGAGATGCACCGGTACGGTCGCCACCAATGGCCGACGTCCCTCCGCTCTGCACCCGTCCGGCCGAGCCGGCGGCACGTCGCCGTGCTTGACGTTCCCTACGCGTTGGCCATCGGCGCGGGAATGGTCGCCACGGTGAATCCGTGTGGCTTCGCCATGCTGCCCGCGTATCTGGGGTTCTTCGTCGGCACAGACGACGGCGAATCACGCTCGCTTCGCGACCGCATCGCCCGCGCGCTCGTGGTGAGCGCCGTGATGACCGTCGGCTTCGTCACCGTCTTCGGGATCGTGGGCCTGCTGGTCCAAACGGTGGCGCAATCGATCGACGACCACCTCTCGAAGGTCACCATCGGTATCGGGATCCTGCTCGTCCTCCTCGGACTGTGGCTGCTCACCGGCCACGAGCTGCGTATCAACGGACCCAGGCTGCAGCGCGGCGGCCGAGACCGAACGCTGGTGTCGATGTATCTCTTCGGCGTCTCATACGCGACGGCCTCGCTCTCGTGCACGCTCGGACCATTTCTCGTGGCACTCACACCGACGTTCCGGCACTCCGGTACCGCATCTGGCCTGTTGGCGTTCGTGGCGTACGCCCTCGGGATGGGGCTCGTCGTCGCCAGTGCCACGGTTGCCTTGGCCGGCGCGCAGCAGACCTGGATCACTCGACTCCGCAACCTCGGTCCGATCATCAACCGCGTTTCGGGCGCGCTCCTCATCCTCGCGGGCCTCTACGTGGCTTGGTACGGATACTGGGAGCTGCAGGGCGACTTCGCGGCGGACCCCATCGTCGACGGAGCCGCGCGCATCCAGACCTGGCTCACCAACCGAGTCGCGGATCTGCCGCGCTGGCCCCTGGCAGTCGTGCTGGTGCTCGCGCTCGCGGCCGTCGTGCTCGCCCGTCGCCGTCGCCATTCAACAACCGCAATCAAAGGAGCTTCCCAACAATGACCACCCATCGACGCACTCCCATCGTGCTCGGGGTCGCAGCTGTCGTGGCCCTCGCGGCCTGCGGAAGTGGATCGACATCGGCCAAGGTCAGTACCGGCACCACCGGCCGGCAACGACCAGCAGCAACTTCAACGAGCTCGACGATTCCAACGAGCCCGGCGCCGGAGCTCTCGACCACCACGACCACACCGGCACCGCGACCATCTCCGCTTCCATCGGTCGAAGTGCTCGACACCGCGAACGGTCAGACCGTTCAGTTCTCCAGCCTCGTCCCTGCGGTGAAACCGGTGCTGTTCTGGTTCTGGGCACCACACTGACCGATTTGCAACCGGGAAGCCTCCGGGGTTGAGCAGTTTGCTCAACAGCACAAAGAACAGCTCACGGTCATCGGCCTCGGCACCCAAGACGGGTTCGACGAAGCCAAGAAGTTCCGCGCTCGCCACAACATCACGTTCTCGCTGTTGTGGGACGAGTCGTTCGAAACGTGGAAGACGTTCGGAATCACGAGCCAACCGGCCGGGGTCCTGGTCTCCACGAACGGCGACGTCATCAAGACGTGGAAGGGCGGGTTCCCCGAGGACGAAGTCGTCCGCCTCGCGACCACATAACCCTGTCGCCGGGCGGCCGGGACCCCGACACCACCCGAGCGATTGTCGCCTCAAGCCGCCTGTAGCGGCCTCAAACGCCAAACGCTCGGGGGAAATCTGTCGCCGGGCGGGCCGGGGCTCGTCTCTGGACCGTGATCGGTCCTCGTCTCGGTCGGGGCGGCGGGGGGAGC
>JANLTQ010000027.1:0-6581 GCA_031363005.1 Acidimicrobiia bacterium
GGTGTGAGGTTCGGGTTGGCATCAAGCGTGGCCGAGACGGCGGTGCCGGTCTGGGTAAAGGGCAGATCGACGAGGCGCTGATCGGGGTCGTTGCTGTGAGTCGCAGCGCCGGGCCGGACGAGCTGCACCCACTTCAGGGCACGGTCGGACTTGAAGGACGTGGCCCCGCCGCGGGCGATGGTCCGCTGCGCGCTGGCGACCGTCAACACCGGACGCGGTTTCGTGGTGTAGTCCGGCGCGTACATCTCGATGCGCATTTCGAACGGGGTTTTCGCATCCGACGCGTTGCCGCCGAACGTGGCGACTCGGCCGTCAGGGAGCAGGAGCGCTTCCGAGTGGTAGGTGCGGCCGACGGTGGGTTTCGCTGCGTCTTCCCACGTGTTCGTGTCGGGATGGAACAGTTGCGCGGTGTAGCGGAACTTGAAGTCGGCGCGTTCATTGTCGAGGTAGGTCTCGTTCGTTCCACCGGTCTGGAGCACGGTGCGGTTCGGGAGCACGACGGCGCTCACGTACTGCTTCGACTCGCTCATGGGTGGTCCGGCCACGAACGAGGGTGTGGGGCTCGTCATGTCGATGATGGCGGTGCTCGCGGTTGCGGCCACGTTTGCAGACTCGTGCTGGCCACCGCCCATGACCATCACTTTTTGGGACTGCGCCGGTGGGAGCATGACGGATGCGCCCATGTCCCGCCGATCCGAATCGGTCAATCCCGTCACCGGTGTGAAGGTGTTGCTTGCGCTGTTCCAGATGCCAGGAGGAACGTTGCCGTCGCTGAAGGTGGCGACTCCGCTGTAGAGGTACCGACCGTCGGCCAGCAGGTGGAGCGCCGGATACGTCGGGAAGAACATCGCGCTCGACTGTTGCGCGGACCACGTGCCCGTTCCGTTCGCCGCAGTCGAGTCGAAGGTCTGGAAATCGCTCTTCAGCTGAGCGTTCTCGTCGACGCCGCCAATCGCGATGACCTGACCGTCACCGCGGTTCACGAGCGTGGGATACCAATGCCCGGCCGCCATGTCGGGAACGGGGGTGTACGCATGGGTTGCCGGGTCGAACCGGTACGCATGTTTCGAACCCTTGTAGTCGACCGAGCCCGAGGGATACGCGGCGGTGCCGCCGGCCACGAGCAGCCTGCCGTCGGGGAGCGCGGCGTGGCCGGAACAGAACATGTCCGAGGGTGTCGGGATGGTGCGGAAGGTGTTCTGGACCGGATCCCACTCAGTGGTGGTGAAGGTCCCGGCGGCGAACAGGTTGGGGTCGTTGCCCGAACCCTGGATCAGGAGCACGTGACCGTTGTTCAGCAATGCTGCGTGCACCGCGCGGACGGGCGAGGGCTTCGAGTTCACGGTCCACTTGCCCACGCCACACGCCGAGGCCGCCAACAGCAGAACCGCGACCACTCCGGCACGGGTCGCACGCCGAGGAAGGCGGGTGCGGATCGACCCGCAGGAAAGGTGCATCTCGGCAATGGTACTGGTGTCAGAGAGAAGGTCGGGAGGCCTCGCTCCCCAAGTTTGGGGGGAAACTCTCCGTCACCCATGGAAACGAAGGGACGTTCACATGACCTCGGCCTCACCCAGTGCTCGGTACGGACAGATCGATCCCGACTACGGGACGAAACTTGCGACGACGCCGCCCGAAGATGACGGGCCGATCTGGATGGTCAACCTCATGTCGTATCGAGACCGCGCGGAGTACGCCGACGGTCGGGAGACGACGCTCACCGGACGTGAAGCCGACGACGCGTACGCGCCGCTCGGTCCGCTCGCAGCGATCGGTGCGGAAGTGGTGTTCTTTGCCGACGTCGACGAACAGTTTCTCGGTGACGCGCCGCGTTGGGATCGCGTGGGAGTCGTGAAGTATCCGAGCCGGCGCGCGTTCATCGACATGCAGTCCCGTCCGGACTTCCAGGAGTTGCACGCGCACAAAGATGCCGGGATGGCCCAGACGATCATCGTCGGATGCCTGCCGATTCCCGGTCCGGAGATTCCGGCTGACGCGTCGGACCTTGCCGACGTTCCGCACCCGTCGACGCCCGAGGATCCCGCGGTAGTGATGCTGCACGTATTGCGGTACCACGACGGCCAGGAGGACGAGATGGAGACCTACCAACAGTTCGCCGGCTCGATCGCGATCCCGCATGGTGTCCGGATCGCGGGCTGGTTCGACGCGGAAGGAACCATCATCGGCGACGGGCGTACGTGGGATCAGCTCCGCTTCAACGCGTTCCCGAGCAAGGCCGCGTTCATGGCGGTGGCGCTGGACCCGGAACGACTCCGGATGCAGGCGGAACATCGTGAGACTGCAGTCGCCGACACGTATTCGCTGCTGCTCCGGCCGATGATCGACCGGCTCGCCGAGTCGATCGCGTGAGCGGACCCGCGTCCCTCGTGCCGTCGCCCATCTCCGCGCGCCAGACTCGGTCATGACCACGAACTCGATCCTCGAAGTCAATCGCGCCGCCCCGGGCCAGACGCGATTGGTCACACCCGATCTCGCGCCTCTCGGCGACGGTGCGGTGCGGTTGCGCATCGATCGGTTTGCGATCACCGCCAACAACATCACGTACGCGTCGATCGGAGACATGCTCGGCTACTGGGATTTCTTTCCCACTGGCGATCCGAGTTGGGGTCGGGTGCCGGCGATGGGGTGGGCCGAGGTCGCTGAGTCCGCGCACCCGGACGTGGAAGTGGGCAGTCGCTATTACGGATGGTTCCCGATGGCGCAGTACCTCGACCTGCAGGTCACGCCGACGGCGGACGGGATTCGTGACGACGGCGCGCACCGAGCCGCCCACGCGTCGGTCTACCGGAGCTACGTCGACACGCGCCGGGACCCGATGTACGACGCGGGTGAGGATGCCGAAGACCGCCACGCCGTGCTGCGCGGACTGTTCCTCACCGGATTCCTCGCGGATGAGTTCTTCGCCGATTCGGACTACTTCGGCGCGTCGTCGGCGATCGTGCTCTCCGCATCGTCCAAGACCGCGATCGGGTTCGCCCAGCGTGCATCACAGCGCGGCCTCGGCGCCGTCATCGGAGTGACCGCCCCGGCGAATGCCGAGTTCGTCCGGTCGCTCGGTTGGTACGACGACGTCCTCACCTACGACACGCTCGACGCACTCCCCGGGGATGGTGGTGCGGTCGTGATCGACATGTCAGGAAACAGTGCCGCGCTCGCGGCCGTCCATGACCATTTCGGCGACCGGCTCGCGCACTCGATGATCGTCGGCAAAAGCCATCACGATGCTGCGCCAGTCGCGGTCACCGCCGGACCAACGCCGAGCTTGTTCTTCGCGCCCAGCGAGGTCAGCCGCCGTATGGAGCAATGGGGTCGGGCCGAGTACCAGCGGAGGTGCAGCGACGCGCTGCGTGGCTTCGTGCGCGGCAGTGAACGGTGGTTGACGATCGAACGTTCAACTGGCCCGGAGGCCGCGCAGGGGACGTATCAGGACGTGTTCGACGGCTCGGTCCCGCCGACGATCGGTCGCGTCGTGTCGCTGCATGACTGATCCGGGCGAGTCGCGCCGGTCCGAACTCACGGTGGTGACCTGGAACGTGCTCGCCGCGCCGTGGGCGGCACGGGAGCACTATCCAGTCGAGATGGATCCAGAGCTGTTGGACCGGACCGTTCGAGCCGGGCTCGTGGCGTCGGTCCTGGATCGCCTCGATGCTGACGTCGTCTGTCTGCAAGAGACGACTCCGCCGGATCTGGCGCAGACCTGCACCCTGCTCGGCGACGAATACGACGTCGCCGCTGCACCCAATGGCGCGTCGCTCTGGTCGAACTGGTCCACGGCGGCGGTGCCGTGGGAGCCGAACGGCACCGCCGTGCTGTGGCGCCGGACGGCGTTCTCGGACGTGGTCACCGGTGAGGTCGAGCTCTGCGCCGATGGCAATGTCGCGACGACGATGCGGACCCGTCACGTGGGGTCCGGCGCGCTCCTCCGGATCATGAGCGTGCACCTCGACGCCGATTCGCCGGAGCTGCGCCGGGCGCAACTTCCCGTTGCCCTGGCGGCGTTCGAGGCCGAGGGTCACTCCGATCCGGGTGTCATCGACATCGTCGCGGGCGACTGCAACGAAGACACGGTGGGCACGGATATAGGTGTCGTCGTCGAGCAATCTGGCTTCTGCGACGCACTGAGCGAGCTCGCGAACTTCGATCCCACGCATCCCTACGCGCGGCCGAGTGACGACTACGCCCCGATCGCCAGGCTCGATCACGTCTTCGTTCGCGGTGCGACACCATTGGAGGGTCGAGTGGTGGATTCCGACGTTTGGGACATTGTGGTTCCCGCCGCCCGACTCGGGGAACACCTTCTGCGCACGGGATCGGATCACCTTCCGGTGACCGTCACCCTCGGCTGCTGACCAGATGGGACCAGATGTGACAGCCTCGCGGACGATGTCGATGACCAGCCTGCCTTCCAACCTCGAGCCATTCGTGGAGCAATTGCTCGAACGCCACCTCGCGACGGCAAAGGAGTGGTTCCCGCATGAGCTCGTGCCGTGGAGCCGGGGCCGGGATTTCGTGCCCGGTGAGGAATGGGATCCGAACGAGGTCTCGGTGACCGAGACGGCACGCGCCGCGCTGCTCGTGAACCTGCTCACCGAGGACAACCTGCCGTACTACTTCGCGACCTTGATCAGCGCACGTCCGGAGGGCGCGTGGGCGGAGTGGACGCGCCAATGGACCGCCGAGGAGGGTCGCCACGCCATCGTGATCCGCGACTACCTAACGGTCACGCGGTCGATCGATCCCGTCGCGCTCGAGCGCGGCCGGATGCAGCAAGTCTCGACCGGCGCGTCACCGTCGTTCGACGCGGTGGCAGACGCGCTGGTCTATACGACGTTGCAGGAACTCGCGACCCGTATCTCGCATCGCAACACCGGTCAGTTGCTCGACGATCCGGCCGGACGCGCCGTGATGATTCGGGTCGCGACGGACGAAAATCTCCACCACCTCTTCTACCGGGACCTCGCGTCCGAGGCAGTGTCACGTCACCCGTCGGAGATGGTGATGGCGATGGACCGCGTGGTGCGCGCGTTCGCCATGCCCGGTACCGGCATCGCCAACTTCTCTCGATACGCGCGACTCATTGCCGACGCGGGCGTCTATGACTTCTCGGTGCACTACCACCAGATCCTCGTGCCGATTGTGCTGCAACGATGGGACGTCGAACACCTCGAAGGTTTGACGCCGGAAGCCGAAGTGGCACGGGAGCAACTCCTCACCTACATCGAGCGCATCGGTAAGGCCGCGGCGCGTTCAGACCGCCGCCGCGAACGCGTCGCGGAGAAGGTGTCAGCAGACGCGTAGCGAGTAGGTCAGATGCCGGCGCTCGGGCGCAGGTCCGGAGCCGTGCACGCGTTCGCGAGACACGGCACGCCGAGTACCTCTTCCCACAACTTGAGCGTCGACGCGTAGCCGATTCCCGCCGTCGCCAATGGGCCGGCGTGTGCAGTCGGCGCGATGTAGACGTTCGGTGCCGGAGAGTCCTCGTCGTACCAGATCTCGATGAGCACGTTGCCGGCTTGGTAGTCCGCCGATGCGATGACGGGCGCGATGTTCTGCTGCATCCATGTGTCGACCGTCGCGTTCGCGCAGTCGTGACCGTCGTTGCATTGGGTGGGGGTGATGAACGAGAAGTCGGCGAGGGAGTTCGGATCGAACTCGGTGTAGGGGCGAACCTGAGTCGTGCAGAACGACTGGTCGTCGGCACCCCAGTAGTAGAGCGCAGGGACGTGCTTCGCAGCATTGCCGCTCGCGCTACATGCCGTCGTCGCACCTTCGACGTAGTTGATCGCGGTCTTCCCGGCCGCGCGCACCTGGCGGAAGATGTTGTCGGACTGTGAGTTGCACGTGGCGCTGGGTTGGCAGTCGGACAGGACCGTGTGGTTCGTGTCGCCTTGTCCCTGGGACACGTACTGCGTCGCGGAGTTCTGCGCGGTGTTCGCCTCGGTCCACGTGCTGAAGTGCGCACACGAACTTGCGAGGGCGTGGGCGTAGGGCATGGCGGTGGCCCCGAAACCGACGCCGCCAACTTGTGACCAGTTCCGGTTCTCGAACGAGAACACGACGACCTTCTGGTACTGCGCCGGGGCCGCTTGTCCGGAGTTGCACAGGACGGCGCCGGTGCTCGCGCCGATGGTCGCCAGCTTTGTAAGCGCAGCGGCGGCGCTTGTGCTGGTCAGGGTCAGTGCGAACGTTTCCTTCGGTTCGGCGATGCCGTCGGCAATCGTGACGACGTCGACGTTCGATGTGATCTTGCTCCCCGCCGGGAACGTGAGTGGCGCGGTGAACGAGGTGTAGTCGGCGGGGGCAGACGCGGTCCGGTTCGACGTCTGGGCGGACGCGGTGAGGGGGAGGTAGTAACGCTGGAGCAGCTTCGGCACGAAGTGCGCGCTCGCACCTTCGGACACCAGTGGCGCGGCGGCCATCGCGAACTTCGGCTTCTCGTCGTTGCGGATCTCGATGATCTGCTTCGCAGTGCCGAGTGTGGCGCCTGACGGTGCAGAGAGTTTGACGCTGAACGTCTGGTAGTCCTCGAGCTTGAGGTCGCCGTTGACACTCAAGTTCAA
>JANLTQ010000046.1:0-2317 GCA_031363005.1 Acidimicrobiia bacterium
TCCAGCGACGCGGCCAACAGCAGACCGGCTTGGGCGGTGCCGGGATTGCCGACGGTGGCGGCGAGGTTGTCGACGATGACGCCGGCATCGAGTCCGAGCTTTTTCGTGAACGCGTTCACCGCGCGTCCGTGGGTCCCGGCCACGATCACCCGATCGATGGACCCGGCCTCGAGCGCGGTTGCCTCGAGTGCAGACGCCCACGCTTGGAGGCCGAGCGGTCCGTACTTCGTCTCGCCGAACCGTTCTTCCCACACTTTGGAGCGCCGTTCACCGGGAGTGCGCCAACGGTCCAGGAACTCGTCGGTGGCAGCACCGGCGCCGAGGTACTCGGCGATGACGGGGCCGGAGCTCGAGTCGCCGACCAGGACGGCCGCCCCCGCGTCACCGCCGGTGGACTCCTCGGGGCCGGTGGGGAGACCGGTGCGGATATCGGCGGTGACCACCAGCGTGGTTCCCACGCCGTCGAGCGCAATGCGGAGCGCCCCGATTCCCGAGCGCACCGCGCCGCCGACGTCGAGTGCGATACCGCTGCGATCAAGGCGGAGGGCCGCATGAATGGCGGTCGCATTGGTCTTGTCCAGGTAGGCCGGATCCGCAGTTGCGAAGTACAGGGAATCGACCGTCGGCGTGCTCGCACTCCGGATCGCGAGCCGCCCGGCCTCGAGGCCCAGGGTCGTGGTGTCTTGGTCGTAGGACGCGACGGCGCGGCGGCCCTTTCCGCCTCCGCTCCCGAACGTCGCCGTGATCTCGGAGCGGTCGAGGCGACGGAACGGTACGTACCCTCCGGCGCTGAGGATTCCTCGAGCGGCGCGCGATCGAGGGTCGGACGCGGTCATGTTGTCTTGGTCTCCCACAGGGAGCGGATACTAGGGCCGGCCCTAAAGTCGCCCGCCATGAAGCTCGGTGACGTCGCGAACGACGCAGCAACCAAATACGGCAAGCCGCTCGATGGCATCCGCATCCTCGCAGCCGAGCAGATGCAAGCGCTTCCGTACGCCACGCAGTTGCTCGCGCGGCTCGGCGCCGAGGTGGTGAAAGTGGAGCACCCGGTCCACGGTGAGTCGGGCCGCGGCTCCGCGCCGGCGATGCTCGATCCCGACGGTCGCGCGGTCGGAGCGACCTATCTCCGCAACAACCTGGACAAGCGCAGCCTCGGGCTCGACCTGAAATCGGAGGAAGGCCGGAAGTTGTTCCTCGCCCTTGTCCCGCGCTTCGACGTGGTGGCCGAGAACTTCAAGGCCGGAACGATGGATCGTATGGGTCTTGGCTACGACGTGATCGCCGAGCGCTTCCCCGGGGTGATCTACGCGTCGATTTCCGGGTTCGGCAATACCGGGAACTCGCCGTATCGCGATTGGCCCGCGTACGCATCGATCGTGGAAGCGATGTCCGGGATCTACGACTGGAAGAACCCGGACGCACCGCCGGTCACCATCCCCGTGGGTGCGCTCGGCGACATCAGCTCGGGCCTGTTCGCAGTGATCGGCATCCTTGCGGCACTCCGCCATCGGGACCGCACGGGCGAAGGTCAGTACGTGGACATCGCGATGTTGGACGCCACCGTGGCGATGACCGACGTCGTGACCAACTTCTGGTCCTTGGGTGTGCGCCCGGAACCCGACAAGGGTCTGCAGGTGATCTGCGAGGGATTCCGCGCGTCGGACGGGTACGTGGTGGCCCAGATCGTGCGGGAGCCACAGTTCGCGCGGGTCGCCGAACTCGTGGGGCATCCCGAGTGGGTCGACGACCCGCGATTCGCAACTCGGGCCGGGTGGGGTCCGAATCTCGAGACGGTGATTCGGCCCGCGATCGACGCGTGGGCGTCGCAGCGCACGAAACTCGAAGCCGCGCGGGAACTCACCGCGGCAGGGATCGCGGCGGGCCCGAGCTTCCGCGCGCCCGACGTCATCGCGGATCCCCACGTGGCGGCGCGCCACATGCTCGTGGAGATGCCGCGCACCGACGGTGTCGACGAGCCCGTGCTCGTCCCCGGCAATCCGGTGAAGCTCTCGAAGATGGCCGAAGGCCCCGAGACTCGAATGCCGTGGGTGGGGGAGCACACCGCCGAGCTCCTCGCGGCCGAGCTCGGGCTCACGGTCGAGGAGATCGCCGGACTCCGCGACCGCGGCGTCGTGACGTAGCTGCCTGCCCTAGGGACTTAGGGCCCGAATCTTCGAGCCCACAAGATGACCTCAGACACTATGTCCGATATGCGTCGTCGGCCGATGATGATCTCATGCTCATCACCTGCCGGAACTGCAGCGACACGGTCGAAGTTCCCGACGCTCGCCAACCGTGGCGGTACGGCGAACGCGAT
>JANLTQ010000084.1:0-17426 GCA_031363005.1 Acidimicrobiia bacterium
CCAGCATGGCCAACACGAGCAGTGCCCACTGGACGATCGGAACGGCAATCAGGGTCGTCAACCCTTCGACGCCCCGCCGAAGTGGGCCGGGCCGGTCCGCCGGGATCATCGAGTCCGAACTCATCGTGTCTTCTCGGCTTCCTCGAGGAACGCCCGACTGATCTCATACGCTCCGATCGGATTGACGTGGCTGGCGCTGGCGAACTGTTCACGCAACCGAGGCTTCGACGGATCGTTCAAGATCGTCCTCGCATCGAAAATATGTGTGTCGGGAAACCGGCGCTGCACCGCATCGAGGTCGACCGCGTTGCTGGACTCGTCGAACCCGGGCAAGTAATAGAGGAACACCGTCTCGACGCCATCGTGATGTGCAACGTCGATGAGGTCGCGGAGGAGCTTCAGCTCATTCCCGGCCGAATCGGCGCCGAGGTTGACCGCGCCCTGAGAGTTGACCAGCCGACTCCATTCCTGCGAGCGGCGATCACTCAAGGGTGCCAACGAGTCCGATGGGCGGGCCGCGCCATAGTTGTCAAAGAATCCCGCACGATTGCGGGCACAGTGCGCGCTCGGTTGTAGCGCCGCCGGCGGATCGCGCAGCGCCAGGTCGAACCCGCCATCAATCCGACCCAGTGCAAACCCACCGGTCGACTGGAGCCGCGACCAGAAGTAGGTGTCGCTGAGGGGGATGTCCTGCTGCTTTCGGAGATCTTTCACCACGTTCGAATACGGCTTCGGCTCGAACATGAGTTGGGTGCGGGTCGTCGCATTCAACGGATCGGTTGGCTTGGCGATCCCGGCCCGGTCGAAGGACAACTCGATGCCGAGCACCTTGGGAACACCCCGGTGCTCGACGTAGGTCCGGAACGCCAGGTCTCGATCGAGTTCGGACCCGAAGGTGAACACGATGCGTTCGGCCCGCAGATCCGGTGCGACGTGGGAACGGTTCATCCACGCAACGTCCATGGCTGCGGCGGTCCGGCTGGAACCCATGACGAGCAGGTCGCTCGGTTTGGCCGAGGCGCGGATGCGGCTCACTTGGCAGAGCTGCCAGGTCGGCAGACCGGATCGGCTGCGCAGCAGTGGCCACGCAGGCAGCGTTGCGGAATCGAGGGCTCGGCTCGACGCCGTCACGACGGCGACGAGCAGGACTACGGGCACGACGATCCGTCGGATCACGTTGCGGCGCCGATTCGGAGTCGCGTCATTTGAAGGCATAGTTCGCCACATAGGAGAGGACGATGACCAGGGAGAGCGTACTGACCCGGCTGACGAGACGGGCCCCGGTCCTCGAGTTTGCGGTGATCTTCGGTGCGTTGGCCATCACGAGACCGTGGGTCAGGCCCCAAATCAAATAGCCGATCTGCACCTCGTGCCAGAGCCCCATGAACACGAACGCGAGAGTGGTCGCGACTTTGGGCTTCACCCCCCGGAGGTTGAGCGGCAGGAAGATGTACTGCATCACGAACCGCGCCATCGAGATGTGCCACCGGTTCCAGAAGTCGCGAATGTCGACGGCCAGCCAGGGCCGGTCGAAGTTCTGAGGAATCGTGAATCCCGCCAACGCCGCCCCCGACTCGGCGATGAGGCACTGTCCCCAGAATCCCGCGAAGAGGTTGAGGAAGAGCGCGACGAGGGTGACCGGCCCCCACACTCGAAGCACACCGGTGCCGCGTGCCAGTTCCAGCATCCAGGGGGCCACGAGGGTGGCAAGCAACCAACCCGAGAACATCTTGCGGTACAGCCATTCGGTCGATCCGGATGCTTCGGTCGCGTCGGGTTGGCCCTGCGCCCAGACCTGCGTGCCGGAGAACACTGGGCCGACGACCAGCGCGGGGAGGAAATAGCCGCCGACGGCCATGGACCCACATCGACTCCGGAAGGTGCTCGACGGCAGGTTCTGGAGTTGCTTGGTCGTCATGAAAAGGCGGATCACTGCGAACGCGAAGCCGAAGGTGGCGAAGTCGAGGTTGGTCGCGTCCACGATGTCAGTCGAGAACATGTTGATCAGCAGCACGTACGGCAGGTACTGACGCAAGAACGAAGTCTTCGGAAGGTTCCGCAGCACCCGCTCGAGAATCAGACCTTCGATCGCGGTGGCGAGCACCAGCCAGAATGAGCCGGGCGCGATCACGAACAGCAACGCTGCACCGGCGGCCGCGAGAAAGGACGCACGAGCCGACTTCGGCAGGAAGTGCACGATGGGGAGCGTCGCCAGAATGACGACGATGTGGATGACGGGGGTGATACTCACGGACGCCCCGAATCTTCCGCAGGGTTCGGCGACCACTGCGAGAGCGCGCGTCGGTCGATCTTGTTGTTCTGGTTCGTCGGCATCACGTCGAGCGCGACGAACTCGGCCGGAACCATGTATGCGGGAAGCGTCGTACGCAGTGCAGCCGGATCCAACGCACCCTCCGCTTCATCAGCCAGGTGGAACATCACCAGGCGCGCCTCGTTGCGCTCACCCTGGAGCACCACCGCAACGGTCTTGAGCGCGAAGGTCCGACGCACCGCAGCCTCGATGTCGCCGAGCTCGATGCGGTAGCCCCGGTACTTCACCTGCGAGTCGAGCCGACCGTGGAAGTAGACGCCGTCGTCGTCGAGGTGAACAAGATCACCGCTGCGGTACCAGCGGATCCCGGCGCCGTCCACGAATGGTGACGGTGCGTCCGTGGAATATCCGCGGAAAACCTGCGGGCCGCCGAGGAGCAGCTCGCCCTTCAATCCGGTCGTGGGGTCGCAGACCACGTCGCCGTCGACGAGCAACGCGACGGAGTTGGCGCCGAAGGGTCCCCCGATCGACGCGTTCCCGTCCTGGCGCGACGACGTCGTCACGCGTGCGCTGGTGAACGCGATCGTCGCCTCCGTCGGTCCGTAAAGGTTCCACATCTCCCCGCCGTGCCGAAGCCACGGGCGGCACGCGATCACGGTTTCCATGGGAAGCGCTTCACCACAGAACAGCATGTGGAGGATGCCGGCGGAGGTCGCGGCGGGTTTGGAGCGGACGAGCTGGGCACCGAGGATCGGAACTGAGAACCACACATCGATGCGCTCGCGCGAGACGTAACCCGACGGCATCATCAGGTCCACCGCGGAAGGTGCGATCAGTGTCCCGCCGAGGCTCGTGCACACGAAGATGTCGTGCATCGACAGGTCGAAGCTGAGGTCGAAGAACTGAGTGAAGCGCAAGCCGCGCTCGATGCCGAGGAGTTCGGTCACCTGGCGGACGTAACTCACCAGATTGCCGTTGGAGATGGGGACGCCTTTCGGCGTACCGGTCGAGCCCGATGTGAACATCACGTACGCGATCTCGTCGGGCTGGAGCGAGCGTTGCCCCAGTGCCGCGCGCCACGCCCGGGAATCGGCCGCGTCGTTCTCATCGGCCTCCTCGAGCATGAGGTCCGACACGTTGATCGCCGGAAGATCGCAGCCCGCGGAAGCGAGCGCGGCGAGCACCGCGGCAGAATCGGCGTCGTGGAGG
Organism: Acidimicrobiia bacterium; assembly: GCA_031363005.1. Taxonomy (GTDB): domain Bacteria; phylum Actinomycetota; class Acidimicrobiia; order IMCC26256; family JAENVU01; genus JAENVU01. The sequence goes on from JANLTQ010000084.1 coordinate 3,482, forward strand.
ATGACGTCAACCGACCCGAGGGCCACGATGTCGGCAAGACGCTCGGTGGGGAACTTGGGATTTAGGGGGACAAAGGCGTGCCCGGCGGCGACCGTTCCGAGCACCGCGACATACGTCTCGACCTGGTGGTTGCTGAGAACACCAATGTGGCGACGTCCGGGACGATCATCGCCCTCGATCGTCGAGTCGAGCGTCGAGTCGATGGCCGTCCCGACCCGGCGCATCCCCACCGCAGCGACCTCCACGTCGACGATGGTCCGCGTTCCGGCGACGGGCCCTTCGAACGCCGGGCCCACATCATCGGGACCAAAGCGTCCGGCGAAGAGGTCGTCGAGTTGCATCAGATGCGCTGCGAGACGAAGCCGACGATCTCGGGCACCGACATGAAACTCATCGCGTCGTCGTCGGCGACCTCGAGTCCGTAGTGGCCCGAGATCGTCACGAAGATCTCGACGAAGGCGAGCGAATCCCATTCGGCAGGGTCGCCCATCATCGACGTTGCCGTGACCGTGCCACTCGGGCGTCCACCGGCGGTCAAGACGCCGGTGATGATCTCGACGACCTGCTGGGTCACGTCGTCCATTGTGCGGTCCTCGCATTGATGTCGGTGTTTGCTTCATGAAGCAGGGTTTGCTGCTGGGTCGACCAGGTGGCGGCGCAACCGATCTGATAGCCGCCGTGACGTTCGTTCGTGCTCCGCTGCGCCGCGGCCACGGCCTCGGGGAGCGCCGCGAGCGCCTCAGGCGTTGCGAGATCGAGGGCAGTGACCACCGCACGCGCCAGTTGCTCGATCCCGTCGCGGCCCACGACACCGAAGTCGAGGAGCGCGACGCGGTCAACGAACTGGGCCTTGGCGTCCAGGAGGCGTTGGTTCGTTGCGCGCCAGAGCCAGATGTTGCGCTCGATCGGCCCCCACTCGCTCCAGGCGTCGGCATCAGGTCCCACTGTCGGTCGGGCGCGCCCCATCGCAATGAACCGCTCTCGAGCGGTCAATTCCTTCGATGCGTCGGGCCAGCCAACCGGCATCGGATCAGTCCCGTGGAGCCAGGTCACCGACCGTACGAAACTCTCACAGTCGCGGAGAATGCCGACGGCACGTGCACCCGGATGCAGATCAAGGATCGCCGGTGCGAGTCCCACGTTGTAATACGCGACATCGACGAGAACGGTGGCGTCGGCGGTCGTCAACGCCGTGGACACGTTCGCCACGGAGCGCTTGTTCGCAACGACGACAGGTGCGATCGATGGGTCACGAAAGATTTGCCGATTCTCGAGGTTGACGAGTGGGAGGAGATCCTCGCCGTCGTCGGAGCGTCGGTGTCCTTCGTGACACGCGGCCACCCCGGGAAGACGATCGAGACAATCCGCGAGAAACGAGGTCGCCGTGCGACCGGTGCTGGCGACGATGTGAAACATGCTTTAGGTGCCTGCGCGCTCAGCGTCAGCCGACATAAGGGGCGGGAGCATAGCGCGGCGACATGAGGCCTCGGCCTGACGAGATACCAACGACACCGATCGGAATTACGAGCCCTAGAACAGTCGCCCTGGGGGTGGGTCGAAGCCGCCCCAGAGCAGGTCGTCCATGAAGACCCACGACCGGCGGTGGATCGTCGTCGGTCCGTAGGCGCACAAGGCGTACTTGTGGACCGGTGCGGGATAGCCGCGGTTGGACTCGAAGCCGTAGGCCGGAAAGTGCTCGGCCTCCTCGGCCATCATCGCGTCGCGCTCGACCTTCGCCACGCAACTGGCCGCGGCCACCGCCAGCGACGTCGCGTCGCCCTTGATGACCGTGGTGACGCGCGAGCCCATCCGGAGATAGTCGTGATTGCCGTCGAGGATGATCCGGTCCGGTTCGAAGCCTTGGTCGGCCAAACCGGCAAGCGCTCGCAGCCCTGCGGTGCGGAGCGCGGCCGTCATCCCCAGTTCGTCGCATTCGGTGTGCGACGCGTGACCGATCGCAAACCCTCGCGCCCACGAGCGCACCCGCCGCGCCGCGACGTCGCGCTGGTCCGGCGTCAACATCTTCGAATCCCTGATCCCGCTCAGATGCTCCGGCGCCGGAATCACTGCGGCGACCGTGACGGGCCCGGCCCACGCCCCGCGCCCCACTTCGTCGATCCCACACACGAGCTGGTCGCCGGCTTCGAGACATTTTCGCTCGAGCCGAAGACTCGGACGAGTTCGGGTGGCGACCACGTCTTGAAGGTACCAAGGCGCAACGTAGCCCGACGGGTTTACGATCCGATCGTGGAAACCGGAACCCGCGTCGAGGTGCGATCGAGATTCGATCAGCGCTGGGCGCGCGGGTTCGAAGTGGTTGAGTCCATCGCCGAACCGAGTCCGGGGTATCTCATCCGGAGACGGTCGGACAACTCGATCCTGCCGCTCGTCTTCGCACCCGAAGAAGTTCGAGAGGAACGCCGCCGAACCAACGACATGTGGTGGGTCTGACCTCGTTGGAGGTCAGGTCGAACGCAGCGTCTCGATGAGCATCTCGATCGGGAGTGCCTGCAGCGTGGTGGTCCGCATCGTGCCCCGGGCGGCGAGTGACACCGCAGCCTTCGCCATGGCGGCTTCGTCGGGCGCCTCGATGATGCTCAGAAAATCCCACTGCCCCATGAGCGCGTACTGCGCGACGACTTTCAAGCCCATGGACTCGACTTCGCTGCTGACCTCGCGGAGCCGATCCGGGTTCTCACGCAACGTGGCCCAACCACCGGGTCCGAGCGTGCTCAACATCACGTAGGTAGGCACGACGGGCAGACTAATCCGGCCCGATCAGGGCGAGTCGGACATCGTCGAGACAGGTGAACGGCACGAAGTCGACGCCCGCGGCGAGACACCACTGCGCGAGTCCATCCTTGGCAAAGACGATGTCCGCGACCTCAGCAGCCCGGCGATCACTCGCGCCGTCCCCGACCAACACGGTCCGGAGACCACGCGCTCGGGCCTCGCCGATTGGACGCCGTTTACACGTTCCGCACTCCGCGCAGGGACACGTCTCATCGGCATTCGGAAACCGGAGTTCGAGCCGTGCCCAATCGACGGCACTCGTCACGATCTCCACGCCTGAATCGGCCAGGGAACCAATCTGATCCTCGAGGTAGAAGCCATAGCCGTCGGAGACGACCATCACCTCGGCGCCGGACGAGCGCAGCGCAGTCACGAGCGCATCGAGCCCGGCGTCGAGCGTGACCTCGCTCGCGACCGCGCGCCGCTCCGCCTCATCTCCGCCCAGCATCGCCCATTCCGCCTGCAAGCACTCCCGGCTCCCGAGTTCACCGGCGAGATACTGCGACTCGACCAGCCTCCACTCGGGCGGAGCCAACCGCTCGAGCAGGTGGACACACGTGTCGGCCGTGCTGATCGTGCCGTCGAAATCGAGGAAAACCGCCATTCTCGACAGGTCGAAGGGCTCCATCACCCCGAGCCTATGAACTCACGGTCACATCAGGCGGACGAATCGGGCACAATGGGCGCTTCACTTGGGAGGTGGCTGTGGTACTCGATCGCAGAGAGTTTTTGAAGCGCGCCGGATTGACGGGAGGTGCCGTCGCGGCAGTCGCCGCGCTGCCCGGCTGCCGCACGTTGTTCCCACCCGGGTACACGCCGAAATCGACGATCCTCGATGGCGCCGCCGCCGACTCACCGATCGACACCATTGTGATCCTCATGAGCGAGAACCGCTCCTTCGACCATTGGCTCGGGTGGCTCGGAAACCACCAGGGGTACATCGACGCCGGTCGCTCGCAGTACGGAAAGTTCTTCTCGATCAACGCGAACAATCAAGCGGTGCTCGACAGTCCGAACGGTCCGGTCGCCACCCACCACATGGTCGGCTGGGACGCGGTCACCAATCCGTATCGCGGTTGTGATCTGACCGACCCCAATCACGGGTGGAACTCCGGTCGCGCCCAGCGCGACCTCGGGTTCCTGGCGCCGACCGCCAACGACGACGTGCTCCCAGCGGGGTACTACGAGGCCCAAGATCTCGCCTTCACCCGGCACTTCGCCAAGCGGTTCACCGTGTTCGACGACTACCACGCGTCGTTGCTCGCTCCCACCTGGCCCAACCGCCACTACTTGCACGGCGCGCAGTCTGGTGGCAATAAGTCCAACGCCTTCCCCGTCGAGGGATTCACCTGGCCTCTGATCTGGGAGAAGCTCGCGGCTGCGGGCGTGTCCGCGAAGTACTACTACTCGGATCTTCCGTTCGCCGCGCTCTACGGGGCGCGCATGACGCCGTTCATGGCGCCGATCGCCCAGTACTTCACCGACTGCGCGGCCGGAACGCTGCCCCACGTGGTGATGTTGGACCCGGCGTTCAATGGCCCGGGCCAGAACGACGACCATCCCCTCGCCGACGTCCGCAACGGTCAGGCATTCCAACGCAACGTGTTCAAGGCGTTCGCCGAGTCACCGCAGTGGCAACGCGGCGCGTACATCTCCACGTACGACGAGTGGGGCGGCTTTTACGACCACGTCGCGCCACCGCACTTCGCCGACGACCGAGCGAGCGCAGTCGACCAGGACGACTTCTCGCAGTCCGGGTTCCGGGTCCCGACGATCATCGCCTCTCCCTTCGCCCACGCGGGCATGGTCGATGGTCGGGCGTATGACCACGCATCCATCTTGCGATTCATCGAGTGGCGCTTCCTCGGCGCACCGCCCGAAGGTCCGGGTTCAGCCACCGACTCGTGGTTCCTCACCCGGCGCGACCGCTACGCATCCAACCTCGGCGCGAGCCTCTCCGGATCGATGATCGACCCCGTTCTGTACTTCGACATCAACCTCCCGATCGACCCGCCATCGCCGGCATGCGGGACTGCGCCGGCGCCACTGTCGACCATGGCTCGTTCGGTGCTCGAAGCCGACGATCCGGCGTTCGACGAGCTGGCGTGGAAGACGTTCCTCGATCGGCAGGGACTCAAGCTCTCGGGCTGATTCCCACGACGGCGATCCGCGCCAGACGCCGCATGCACTGAAGAAAAAGAGGGAGGCCGGGCATCGTTGCCCGGCCTCCCATGACGTTCGGTCGTGCTGGGGGGCTACCGACCGATCGTCGGATCCGGAGACGGTCCGCCCGACAGCGCCATCTCCGAACCTTCGGTGCCGACGATGTCCAACTCGTTCAACGAGAGGTTGTCGTAGGCAAGAACACCCATCTCCGGCAGGTCGAGACCCATGATCTCGTCCTCGGGCTTGGACCGGATTCCACCTTTCATCATCTTGTTCTGCACCGTGAAGAAGGTGAGCGCGATTCCGAAGATGACGGTACAGATCACGATCGCCCCGGCCACCTGAGATCCGAGCTGACGAATCCCGAGGTCGAAGTCGTACAGGATCCCGGTGACGCCGGAGGCTGTCCCGGCTGCCCCCTTGGTCGTCAGGTTCCATGCGGCGCCGTACTCGCCGCTCGAGAAGATCCCGACGCAGAGCACGCCGAAGATCCCACCGACACCGTGGACCGAGATGGCACCCACCGGGTCGTCGATGCCACGCCGTTCGAAGAAGAACACGGCCTCGACCACCAGCACGGCCGCGATCGAACCGATGACTGCAGCGGCCCACGGTTGTACGAACGCGCACGGAGCCGTGATCGCCACAAGTCCCGCGAGCATTCCGTTGGCCATCATCCCCGGATCGGGCTTGCCCATCCGCTTCATCACGTAGAACATCGCCACGGTGGCACCGAAGGCACCGGCCAACGCGGTGTTCGCGGCAACGACCGCGAACCGAACATCGGTGGCGCCGAACGTCGAGGCAGCATTGAACCCGAACCAGCCGAAGAGCAGGATGAAGGTTCCGAGCATCGCCATCGGGATGTTGTGTGCCCCGAGCGTTTTCGGCTTGCCATCGGCACCGAATCGACCGATGCGAGGCCCGAGCACGATTGCACCCGCAAGCGCCGCAACACCGCCGACCGCATGCACGACACCGGAGCCGGCGAAGTCGACGTAGCCAAATCCGAGTTCCAGGCTGTTCCCCAGCTGACTCAACCAGCCGCCGCCCCACGTCCACGCGCCGAACAGCGGGTAGTAGATGGCGCCGCAGAAGAGGCCCCAACCGACGAACGACCGCCAGTTCCAACGCTCGGCCATCGAGCCGGTCGGGATCGTTCCCACCGTGTCCATGAAGGCCACCATGTAGAGGAAGAACGCGGCGACGGGTGCGACGTTCTTCAATCCGTGGAGGTTCGTCAGTGCAAACCCGCCGTGCCACAGGAACACCCAGTGGCCGCTCCCGATCAGCGGTCCACCGGTGGCGGTGTCCATGCCGAAGTACCCGGGATAGCTGAAGCCGCCGAACATCAGGCCGTAGCCGACGATGAAGAAGCCGACGAATCCCAATCCGAAGATCGCAAAGTTCGTCGATATCACGTGCGCCGCGTGTTTGGCCCGACAGAATCCGGTTTCCACCAAAGCGAACCCGGCTTGCATGAAGATGACCAGCACTGCGCCGAGCACGATCCACAGCATGTTGAGGCTGACGCCCACATCACCGGCTGCGACGCCCGGCGATTGGTACACCGGCTTTGGATCCGCCCCGAATGCCGGACCGGCAAATGCCATGACGACCGCCGTGACCATGATCAGGACAACCGTCAACCGCTTGAGCTTGGAGCTCACGTGATTCCTCCCATTGGTTTGAGTGCGATCGCAAGCTCCGTTGCCCAGACCGCATTGCTGAACACGATCTGAGTGACGGTACGGACCGGGTGTTTCGCCTTTACTCCCCTGCCGTGAAGGGAGTGCGTCACGAACCTGACCCTCCGATGACCACCGCCGAAGCGGCGTTCTAGAGTCGGTTCATGACCGAACCGACCGTCGTCGCCATCGTCCCGCACACCCACTGGGACCGAGAGTGGTACTCGCCGTTCCAGACGTTCCGCGTGCGGCTCGTCAAACTCCTCGACGAACTGATCCCACTCCTCGAGCACGACCTCTCGTACGCGCGCTTCCTGCTCGACGGCCAGACCGCGGTGCTCGATGACTATCTCGAGGTCCGACCCGAGGCGGCGGCCGCGCTCGGCCGCCTTGCCGCGAGTCAGCGCCTGTCGATCGGCCCGTGGATGATCCTCATGGACGAGTTCATGGTGTCGGGCGAGACCATCATTCGAGATCTGCAAATGGGGATTCGCCGCGCGACGGACTTCGGCGGCCCCATGGAAGTCGGCTATCTCCCGGACATGTTCGGCCACGTCGCGCAGATGCCCCAGATCCTGCGCGCCGCCGGCCTCGAGCACGCCATCGTGTGGCGTGGCGTGCCGTCGGAGGTGACCCAGGGTGCGTTCTGGTGGGACGCGCCCGACGGTTCGCGCGTGCGTGCCGAGTATCTCTACGGCTCGTACTCGAACGGTCGGGATCTTCCCGATGACGCGAAAGCGCTCATCGGTCGCGCCGCCAACTACGAGCAAGAGATCGGCGACGCCCGGATCCCCGGCAGCGGTCTGCTGCTCATGAACGGCACCGACCATCAGATGCCCCAACCGTGGCTGGGTCGCATCGTCTCGGAAGCCAACGCGGTGCAGGACGACTACCGCTTCGAGGTCACCTCACTTCCTGAGTACCTCGCGACCCAACCCACTGCGGGCCTGCGCACGTGGCAGGGAGAACTGCGCTCGGGTGCGCGCGCCAACGTGCTGATGGGGGTCGCATCCAATCGGGTCGACGTCCATCGCGCGTGCGCTGCGGCCGAACGGGCGCTCGAAAAGCGCGCCGAACCGCTGTCGGCGCTCCTCCTCCCGGCCGACCGCTATCCCGACGGCCTCTTGGAGATCGCCTGGCGGCTCCTCGTCCTCAACAGCGCCCACGACTCGTCCTGCGCGTGCAGTGCCGACGAGGTGGTCGACGCGGTCCAGGTCCGGTATCAGGAGGCGCGCCAAGTGGGCGACAGCCTCGCCCGCGACGCTATCCTTGACCTCGGCCGCGCGGTCGACGCGCCGCGCGGCGCCACCGTCGTCGTCAACACCACCGGTTCAGACCGCGGCGGGATGGTCTCGATCAACGTCCCCGGCGACGGCCCGGTCCACCTCGTGTGCACCGACGACGGTTCTGCGCATGCAGGCCAAGTGGTTCGTACGCTCGGCGGCGTCGGCTTCTCCACCACCGTGACCGGCGACCAGATCTCGCTGGTGACCGAGTTGATGCGCGGGCCGGAGTTTGCGGGCGCCCGCATCGCGAGCTACGAACTCGACCGCACGGATGCCGGGGCAACGCTCACGTGCACGAGTGCGGCGCCCGATGAACCCGCCACCGATCTCGAGTCGCTGCGCGAAGAACTGATCGAGCTGGGCGCCGCCGGCGTGACCATCGCGGTCCGCGTGATGCGAACCCCGACGCGCGAGATCGTTGCCAGGGTCGACGCCATCCCGGGGTTCGGTTGGCGCACGTTCCGAGCCGTCGACGGGCCAGGCCCCGAGGGCGGTGTACGCGCCGGCGAGCATTTCCTCGCCAACGAGCACCTCGAACTCGAAGTCGATCCGCACACCGGCACGTACACGATCACCACCGCCGACGGCGTGGTGGCCGCCGGTCTGGGGCGGCTCGTGGAAGGTGGCGACGGCGGAGATACCTACAACTACTCGCCACCCACTGAGGACATGGTGATCGACCGTCCGGAAGCCGTGACCGTCACCCTCCACGAGTCGGGTCCGGTCCGCTCACAACTGCGCGTCCTCACTTGGTACCGGTGGCCGCACCACGCCGTCGGGAACGAGCGCTCATGTAGCCATCGCAGCGACGAGCAACTCCTGACCGAGGTCATCACCACCCTGGAGGTCCGCGCCGGTGAACCGTTCGTGCGGGTCCGCACCGAACTCGATCACCGCTGCCGCGACCACCGGCTCCGCGCCCACTTTCCCCTGCCCCGGCCCGTCGAACACTCACACGCGGAGTGCGCATTCGCGGTCGTCGAACGAGGCCTCACCACCGAAGGCGGACCGCACGAGACTGCGCTCCCCACGTTCGTGTCCCGTCGGTTCGTCGATGCGTCCGATGGCACCGCCGGCGTCGCGCTGATCCACGACGGACTGCTCGAGTACGAGCTCGTCGACGACGGCGCCGAACTCGCGCTGACCCTGTTGCGGGCCACCGGCTACTTGTCGCGATCGGAACTGGCGCTGCGGCCCAACCCGGCCGGCCCTCTCGACGCGCTGGAAGGTCCGCAACTCCAAGGACCGTTGGCGGTGGAGTACGCAGTCGCGGTCCACACCGGGACCTGGGTCGACGCCGACCTCTACGCCCGGGCCGACGACGTGCTCGTGCCCCTGGACCGCACGCGTGTCCAAGGCGGCGGTCCCCTCCGAGCCACCGGCCGCCCGCTGCAGGTCCGCGGCGCAGTCACGTCGGCACTGCGGCGTGAAGCCGGCGGCCTCACGCTCCGCGTGTTCAACCCGCTTCCCGAGCAATCACTGGTGGAGATCGAGATCGACGGCGCACCCGCACGCGGGTGGCTCGTCGACCTCAGAGGAAGGCCGGAGTCGCGATTCGAGAGCAGCTTCGAACTCCGAGCGGGCGGAATCGCCACCCTGCGCCTCGACGAGTAATCACCCGACCGGGGTCGGTCAGACGCGATCGGTCAGACGGGCGCGGTACGCAGCAGGGTCTCACCGACGGGATCGTGGGTCGACCATTCGGGAGCGAGGACAGGGGCGCGGATGACCAGGCCCCGCTGCGGGTCTGTCACTTCCCAGAGCAACGCCGGATTCTCGCCGTGCCAGCGCAACGCGAACGAGATCACGCCGAATCGGCTCGGAGCGTCGTGCACCTCCAGATCGACACCAGGATCCGGCGGGACGTGCAGCAACTCGACTCCGGACTCGGTGTCGCGGACCAGCCCGTCGCGGGCCCGAAGCAATGCGCCGGCGGGACTCGCGTCATCGAACACCCCCGCGCGTCGGCGGGCCGCGCGCCGGTCGCGAAGCGACAACCCGCGCCACGCCCACTCGGCTTCCTCGTCGAAGCCCCAATCCTCGAGCGCCGCGCACGTTGCCGCCGACGGATCGGGGTCCAACAAGATCTGACTCCGGGCCAAGTCCAACTCGGCGGCGAACCCGGCGGAGGTCTTGACCCGCATTGCCCGATCGAGATGGTGGTGCCATCCTCGTGCCGCAGCGTCCGGCGTCGGCACTTGCGCGAGATCGACCCGCGGTTGCACGTCGCCCGTCGCGACACCGATCCGCAGCCGGTTGCGATGGCTCAACGGGAACAGCAGGGTGGCGTGAAGGGTCCGGCCCGGAAACGAGCGAGGCTCGATGAGGCCGGTCTGCGCGCCACACTGCTCGGGCTCCAACTCGAAGTCCGTGACATCCCAGCGCGGTGGCGGAAACGGCAACGTCAACGCGACGCGGCCGTCGATGAGTACCTGCGAACCGTCGAGCGCGAACGAGGTCGCACCGCGCACGACGAACGCAACGATGCACGCGGCCGGTGACGCGTTCTCCACCTCGACCACAACCACATCACCGGGACCGCCGATGCCGTAGACGCGTTGCACCGCGTCCCCGCTCGGCACTTTGGTCCGAGTCTCGGCGACCGGTACGCCGGCCACCGGAACTTGGCGAACTGCGGGTTCGCGAGCCGGTACTCGCCACCGATCGTCGGCGCCGATCCACCAATCGAGCGTCCAATCCTCACCGACGACCGAGAGCGCGCCGCGTGCGTCAACGATGGCCCGGCCGGCACTGCCGAGAGCGCCGACGATCACGATTCGCGACCGAGTTCGGCCTTGGCCTCGCGCAACATCAGCGCGGGCACGATCTCCGCCGGGGTCCGACCGTCGTACAACACCGCACCCACCTGCTCGGCGATCGGCATCTCCACCCCCTGGGCTCGGGCGAGTTCCAGGACGGCTTCGGTGCTCTTGACGCCCTCGGCCACCATCTTCATCTCCGCCACGATGTCCTCGAGCTTGCGACCTTGCCCCAGCGCGACACCGACGGTTCGGTTCCGACTCTTCTCGCTGGTGCAGGTGGCGACCAGGTCGCCCATACCCGCGAGACCCGAGAACGTCATCAGATCGCCGCCGAGTGCGTGTCCGAGTCGAGCGAGTTCGGCCAGCCCGCGCGTGATGAGCGCCGCCTTGGTGTTGTCCCCATACCCGAGCCCGTGCGCGATACCGGCCGCGAGTGCGACGACGTTCTTCAGCGCACCCGCGATCTCACAGCCGACGACATCGGGGTTCGTGTACACCCGGAACGTCGCGGTCATGAAGAGACCCTGCAGTTGCGCGGCGACGGCAGCGTCTTTGATCGCCACGACCGACGCCGTCGGCTGGCCGAGCGCAACTTCACGCGCCAGGTTCGGACCGGTCAACACGCCGATGCGATCCGCGCGATGGCCGCGGAGAACGTCGGCGATCACCTCGGTCATCCGCAACGAGGTTCCCTGCTCCACACCCTTGGACAAACTCAGCACCGGGACGTCGGGTCCGATCGCTGACGCTGCAGTCTCGAGCACCTCGCGCATTCCGTGCGACGGCACACCGAGCACGATGACGTCGGCGCCGGTACAGGCTTCGATCAGGTCCGACGTCGCCCGCAAGGACTCCGGCAAGCCGATATCCGGCAGGTAGTGGACGTTCTGGTGGTCGGCATTGATCTCATCCGCTACGGCGCGATCCCGAGCCCAGAGCACGGCGTCCGCGTTGACCGCGGCGATCGCACCAACCGTTGTTCCCCATGAGCCGGCGCCGATCACGGCGATGCGCGTGCTCATCGGCAACTCCGCAACGTTGCGGTCTCCGGCGCTCGGATCCACCAATCGCCTTCCCCCTTGGCCGGCGCCTGCGGGTAGGCGGCACGGGCGCGCCGCACCTGCTCGCAGATCGCGGCCATGATCCGGTCCGTCGCCTCGGCGACGTCATCCTCGGGCGCGATGGTCAGCGGCGGACCGAGCTTCACGACTTCCGCAATCCCGGACCGCCAGCGCGGCTTGCGGCCCTTGAACATGATTCGGTGCAGTCCCCACATCCCGATGGGAACGATGGGTGCGCCCGTGGCGGCCGCGAGCCGGGCCGTGCCTGTCTTTCCCACCATCGGCTCGAGGTCGAGGGAGATCGTGCCCTCGGGGAACACGGCAACACATCGGCCTGCCCGCAGCGCGGCTTCGGCCTCCACCAGCGAGTTCGCCGCACCCGCGGTGCCACGCTTCACCGGGATGTGCCCAATGCTGCGAAACAACGGCCCGATGACCGGCTTCGCGAAGAGTTCTTCCTTCGTCAGGAATCGCGTTCGCCGCCCGCGCTTGGTGGCGAAGTACCCCAATGCCAGCGGGTCCAGGTACGAGGTGTGATTCGAGGCGAGGATGACACCTCCCTCGGAGGGGATGTGCTCCAGGCCCTCGATCGACCAGGAGACGCCGAGATGCATCGGCGGGTACAACACTCCACGCACACCATCAAAGACGAGGTTCACGGGCCGGTAGCATACGCAGCCCCATGCAGCCCGGCCCTGGTTCGTCCCTGCGCGCGGGCGTCGTGATTCCGCTCCGAGCGTTTGCCAACGGCAAAGCGCGATTAGCGGCAGTGCTCGACGACCAGGAACGAACTGCGCTGGCGCGCTCGATGGCCGAGTGTGTTGTCGAGGCCTCCGGCACCATGCCGGTGCTCATTGTCAGTTCGGCCGCCGAAGTCCACGAGTGGGCCGAGACGCGCACGCTCGAGGTCGTTGGGGATCCCGGCGCCGGGCTCGATGCGGCTGCACGAGATGGAGTGCAGTGGTTTCGGGCGCGCGGATTCGATCGAGTCGTCGTGGCGCATGCGGACCTCCCGCGAGCCCGGCCCAGCTCACTGGAACGGTTCGCCGATGTCTCGCCCGGCGACGTGGTGATCGTGCCGTCACATCGGGACGATGGAACTCCGGTCCTCTCGATCCCCGTCGACCCGCCATTCCCATTCGCGTACGGCGTCGGTTCCGCTCATCGCCACGCACAGATCGCACGCGAGCTCGGTCTCGCCGTGCACCTCGTGCGTGACGACGAACTCGCGTTTGACGTCGACCTTCCCGAGGACCTACTCAGGTGACTGCCGAACCGACTCCGCTCACCCCACCGGCGCGCGCACTCGCGATCGGCGCGCACCCTGACGACATCGAGTTCGGTGCCGGCGCCACGCTGGCGCGTTGGGCCGCTGCCGGCACCGACGTTCATTTCCTCATCCTCACCGATGGCTCGAAGGGCACCTGGAACACCGACGACGATCTGCATGCGCTGGTCGAGACGCGCAGGACCGAGGCGCGTGACGCCGCGACGACCCTCGCGCGCGCCGAGGTTCATTTCGGCGAGTTCGTCGACGGTGAACTCGAGAGCGGTCGCGCCGGCCGGGAGCTCGTCTGCCGCGTCATCCGCGACGTGCGGCCGCAGATCGTGCTCGGTCACGACCCCTGGCAGCGGTATCGCCTCCATCCCGACCATCGCCACGCGGGCTGGCTCACGGTCGACGGCATCGTCGCGGCACGCGATCCACACTTCTTCAGCGGCATCGGCGGTGCGCACCATCGACCAGACGGCTTGTTGCTCTTTGAAGCCGACGAGCCGAACCACTTCGAGCCGGCGGATGGCTGGACCACGGTGAAGGCCGATGCGCTGCTGTGTCACCGCAGCCAGTGGCGCTCCACCATGGGCATTGATCCCGAACTGGATTCGGACGCACAGTCCGTCGCGCTCCAAGCGTTCCGGACTCGGATCGACGCCGCGACTGCCACCGCTGACGGATCCCAGGAAGCGTTCCGAATACTCACCGACCTCTGAGGCGCCGTTTGGACGCGCATCGGGGGAGGTCCGAAGACCTCCCCCGATAGCCGGAACGACGCGAGGTCGTTCGTCAGTCTGGTGCTACTTACGCTTCGCGGCCTTGCGCTTCGCCGGAGCCTTCTTCTTGGCTGCTGCCTTGCGCTTCGCCGGAGCCTTCTTCTTGGCTGCTGCCTTGCGCTTCGCAGGGGCCTTCT
>JANLTQ010000135.1:0-4052 GCA_031363005.1 Acidimicrobiia bacterium
CATCGAGTCGATCGAGGCGACGGTCGAGGCCGAAGACGCGTGGCTGCAGACCTTGTGGGATCGCTCGGGCGCGATCGCCGGATACAACAAGACGTGCACGCCGAGCTACGGCAACAGCGAGGGCGCGCGGACGATGCTCGCCGCCCGCGGCGCAGTCTTCCCCGGATCGCTCATGGACTACGCCGCGCACCTCGAGCAGTGGCGTGCCACGGGCACCCTCGAAGGAACCCGGGTCGTGCGTCGGGTCTGAGGCACGCCGTCACTCGGTGGCGGCTCGGTAGACCGGGATGAGCGAACGCCGAGGCTGGCTACTCGTCTCGTAGGAGCTCGGTCGGGCTGAGTCGGTTCACGAGCAAGGAGCCGGCCCACGCCGCGGTGATCGTCGCGGCGAGGACGATGAGGACCGGGGTCACGAGTCCGACCATTGGGAGCGAGTAGTTCGGGCTGAGCACGAACAGCGGTCGGAGAACGGCAACGAAGTAGAAGCCCATTGCGATCCCGACGGCAACGCCGGCGATCGAACCGGCGACCGCGACGGTCCCGGCTTCGGCGATGATGAGCGTGCGGACCGAACCGGGTTCCAGACCCTGGGCGCGCAATGTGACGTACTCACGGCGCCGGGCCAACAGGAGCCCGAACACGAAGATCGCGATGGTGACCACAACCATGGCGAGCGAGAACGTGGAGTCGAGGTCGACGAGTCCGGCGATGTTCAACGACGCGAGGCTCGACTGGTCGCGTGCGAGCGTCGTGGTGCGAGTGTCGATCTGCAGGTGGTCTGCGGTCCCCGGCCCGCGTCGGAGTTCGTCCACGGCGCGGCCCAGCGAAGCGTTGTCGCTCCGACGCGTCGTGGCCAGGAAGAAGTCGGGCACCTTGGTGGGCACCTTTGCTGTGTGCGTGGCAATGGACATCAGCGCGTCGGCACCGTCGGGGAATCCGGGGAGCCGTTGGAAGAGCCCCACCACGTGCATCGCCACGAGCACCTGTTGGTTCGTCGAGCGCACGAGCAACACGTCGAGCTTGTCCCCCGGTACGGCCTTGAGGAACGCAGCCATGTCCTCGCTCAGGTAGACGGCGGTCGGATCCTTCCGCAACCGGGCGATGGCGAGGGTGGCGGGGCCGGTCGAGAACTGCACGTCTCCGAGCGGCGTCACCGACGCGTACGTGGCGGGGTCGACCGCCGCCAGATTCGCCGGGTCGGAGGTGCGGGCGCTCTGGAGGATCACGTTGCTCGGCCCGTAGATGACCGGAGTCACCGCTCGGATTCCGGCGGTCCGGAATCGGCGGGCATCGGCCACTCCGTAGACGCGTGAAGAGGTCGGGCTCGGCGCAATGCGGATATCGGCACCGGTGGCGTACCGCGCGTCACGGGTCTTGGCCACGTCGTAGGACGCGGTGAATGCCGCGAGGCAGGTTGCCAGCGCCACGATCAACGCCACGATGACCGCGCCGTTCGCGATGGACCACGGCCGGCGGCCGATGCTGAGTCGGTAGAGCCGTGGAAGCGCCCGTCCGCCCGAACTGCTGGAACGTGGTTGCGTCCGGTGGAGGGCGTTCCCCGCGAGTCGTGCAGCGAGGAGGCTTCCGGCGATCCACACCGCGACCGGCAACACCAGCAGAGCCACGTTGAGTTCGACCGAGCGCCCGAAGTACACCGAACCCGCGGCACCGTCGAACGCGCGGGCTCGGAGCGCAATCGTGGTGCCGATGACCACGACCGCCACGGCGACGAGGTCGAGCCGGGCCCGACGCCAGAGTGGCGTGCGGCGGGAGATTGCGGCGCGGTCCTCGTTGATCTCCCGGTCGATCGAACGACGGCCGGTCACGTACAGCGCAAGACCGGTGGACGCGAAGCCGCCCACGCTGCCGAGCAACGCGGAGGTCGCGAGACTCGAGGCACTGGCGCGCGCCAACGTGTCGCCGCCCAGGATGGTACCGGCCACCACGTAGCCGATCACGAGGCCGAGCACCGCGCCGATGGTGGTGAGTATCGCGGTGCGGAGAGCCAGCATGCGCAGGAGGTGACGGCGGCTGGCGCCACGGATCCGCAGGGTGGCTTGTTCCCGGCGCTGCGCTTCGGCGAGCACCGTCCCTGCGTACGCGGCGAGCATCGCGGCCAACACCCCGCCGGGCAGCCCGAGGAAGATGAACAGTCGCTTGGCGACCAGCGCGTCGCCCGCAGCGACGTCGAGGGTGTTCGAGATGTTGTTGAGGAGGTAGTCCTGGTGCGCGGCGACGGCAGTGATGGCACGCCCGATCTGGCGGGCCTCCTCGGCGGCGGTCGCCGGGTCGGCGGCGAGCCGGCTGCGATTGAGCCGGACGTCGATCTCTCGCACCGGCGGCGTCTTGAGGCGCGCACCGCGCGTGGTGGCCGCGCGTTCGTACGCGGGCAGGACCGTGGCCTCGAAACGTTCCGGTGACACGACAACCGAGTTCCGTGTGTACACGAAGGTTTCGAGATCGCCTCCCCGCCGGCTCGAGAAGAGCGACCGGGCCCGACTGAGATCGGCGATGCCGGTGACCGGCAGCTCCATCGTGGACGCATCCGGCAACGTCACGGAGACGCGGCTCCCAATGTCGGCACGGAGCGCACGGGCCGCCTCGGCGCTGATGACCGCACCCGAAGGTGAGAGTTGACCTCTCGTGATTCGGATCGTCGGGTCGCGGCGCGCGTAGCTGTCGTCGAAGCCCAGAATCTTGCCCGGTCCGCTCGCGACGGCGCTTCCTGCCGAGATGAGATCGGAGCCGAGCTCGGCGAACGACAGCTGCTTGGCGGACGCAACCCCCGGTACTCGGCCGACGAGGCGCGCCAGCTCGGCCAGTTGCGTCACCTGGGGACGGTTCGCCGGCACCGGGCTCACCGCCTCGCGGCTCGACGACGACGACGCAATCGCCGTGGCATCGAGCGCGCGCGCTCGGACCGCAACGACTCGATACGAGAGGTGGCGGGTGATGCCCGGATCGACCGTTCCGAGGTTGAGTCCGATCCGGCCGAGTCCGTGTGCAAACGGATTGTCGGCGACGCCGGCGACCGGCACGCCGTCGTTCTGCGCGGATCCGGGTACGAAGCGCAGACCCGGGCCGGGACGTGACCGCACCGTCACTTCGTTGGCCGCAGTGGCGCTCGGGTTTCGGAGTTCGAGATCCACCCGGGTCTGCGCACCGGCGCGGAGCCGACCCGGGGTGGCGAACCGCTGCGTCAATGTCACGGTGCCGCCCACCGGTTCGGTGACGATCCGCTGCGCGTCGATCGCCAGCGGCGCAACGGCGCGTTGGGTCATCGACGCCGACAGGCCGTCGACGAAGAACAGCACTCCACAGAAGAGACCGACGCCGAGGGCCACACCCACGACCGTCGAGAGACTGCGGCGGGGGTTGCGAACAAGATCTGCAAAGACGTATTTAGCCAGCATGTGATCCCGCCAGTCGGTCGTGAGGGCGGGTCAGCTCGACGAGTCGATCCGCATGATCGGCAATGCCCCGGTCGTGGGTGACGAGCACCAACGTTGCGCCGATCGAACGCTGGAGGTCCACCAGGAGCTCAACCACCGCGTGCGCATTTTCGTGGTCGAGTGAACCGGTGGGCTCGTCCGCCAGGATCAACACCGGGCGATGCACGACGGCGCGCGCGACTGCGACTCGTTGGCGTTGCCCGCCCGAGAGCTGGTCCGGAAACCGGTGCGCGAGCCCGTCGAGCCCGAGGCGGGCCAGGAGCGCAGTCGGATCTTCATGGCCGTCTCGATCGTGCGGACCTCGACAGATCGCCACTTGGAGACCGACGTTCTCCTCGACCGTGAGATGCGGGAGGAGATTGTCGGCTTGGTAGACCATCCCGACCGCCCGCCTGCGGAACCGCACGCGCTCTGACTCGGAGGCATCCGAGACGACGCAATCACCGACGGTCACAAATCCCGAGGTCGGTGCCGCCAACCCCGCGTTCAGGCCGAGCAGCGTTGACTTCCCACCTCCGCTCGATCCCATCACTGCGAGACTGCTGCCGCCGAGGACATCGAGGGAGATGCCGTCGAGGGCGCGCACGGTGCCGTTGGCGG
>JANLTQ010000172.1:0-2412 GCA_031363005.1 Acidimicrobiia bacterium
GATGCCGAGGCGATCGGTGACGCCGGGCCGGAAGGTCTCGACGAGCACATCCGACTCGTCGACGAGGTGGAGGAACGCCTCGAGCCCGGCCTCGGACTTGAGGTCGACGGTGACCGATCGCCGCGACCGATTCCAAACCGCATACCCGCTGTACGCGCGAAACGGATCACCGCCCGGCGGTTCGACCTTGATGACATCGGCGCCCTGTTCGGCGAGCAGCATCACGCCGAGCGGCCCGGCGATGCCCCACGAAAGGTCGAGGATCTTGACTCCGCTCAATGCACCCATAGGTCCCTTCCTCCAGCCGCTCAGCCTCGCGCATTCCTGACGTTCGTGTCATGGAGTGTTGGAGCACGGCCGTCCGTACGCGCCTATCGACTGCTCCGTGCCAGTACGTTGCGCGCATGGACAGGACAGGAACGTCAGGGGCGGATTCCGAACCCAGCCCGGTCTCCCGTCGGCAGCGCCGGAGAAGCTCTCGTCCGTCCTTGCGAGTCGTCGGGCCCGTCGTGGCGGCACTCATCTCGACGGTCGAGTTCGGTCGGGTTATCGCCGTGGTCGGGCGCAAGATCACCAATCCGGACACGTCGGTGCTCTGGTACGCCGCGCAGGAGTGGTCGCACCTCCGGTGGCATGAGCCCGGTTTTCTCGGCCAGTCATACGGCTCCACGATCGCCGGCGCGCCGATCGCACTGCTCCACCAGCTCGGTCTCGGTTACCCGACCGCCACACCAATCGTCCTCGGCGCGTCGATGCTCGGGCTCTGGTTCGCACTCGCGTGGGCGTTCGCTCGGCGTGGGCATCCGATCATCGCGACGGTCACCGCCGCGATGCCCACGCTGCTGTCGGCCTACTACGCGATGTACATCACGAGCGTCACGTTCGAGCGGGCCTTCGTCTTCACCGGCGTGGGACTCGCATTCGTCATTGCGTACCGGCGATCCGCCTTCGCCCTGGCCGGGGGTGTCACGCTCGCCGGCATCGGACTCGCGATCGACTTGAGCGCCGCGTTGCTGGTCGTGCCGGTGGGGGTGTGGTGGATCCTCGATCGTCGTCCGAACAGTCGGGAGTGGCGAGCCGTCGCGATCGGTGCAGTGCTACCGGTGCTGTACATCGGGTGGTCGCAGTGGTTCTACGTCGCCCATCCGGACCACAACCTCCACGGCGGCCTTCCGTTGACCCCCGAGCTGAACGTGTTGCGGACGAGCGTCAAGCAACTCGATCGGTTGTTCCGGCTCTTCGCGCCGGAGGCGATTCGAAGCTTCTGGGTTCCCGTGGTGGTCGGTCTGGTCCTCGTCGCAGTTCTGGTCTGGTCCCGACGTGCCCGGTTCGCGATTCCGGCGATGTTGGTCCTCGTTTTCACGCTGTTCGCGTTGGCCACACCTCGAGCGATTGACGAAGGGGGTCCGTTCCTCCCGCCGGGTCGGGTCCTGCTCGTGTTCCCGGTGGCGTTGGTGTTCCTCGGCTTCCTTCTCGCGGAGGCGTGGCCCGGGGCGGCCCGCCGCCTCGCGCCGATCGGCGCCGCGGTGATCGTGATTGCGGTTGGACTCTCGGTCGGGTTGCGGTGGACCGTCGACTCGCATGACCCGATGCGCCTTCGGAACGCCGCACTGACCGCGCCGCTGTACGGCTTCACCACGGTGGCGGCCGTCGACGTGGACTGTCGGCGGCTGGATGCATTCGCACGACGATCTCGAGCCACGCTCGCGGTGCTCCCGGCGGGCGGCACGTTGGCCGACGGCTGCGGCCCGCTCGTCGACTCGCCGCTCCACACGATCGACGTGCCCTATGACCGGCGCACCTGGGAGCTCGAGCGGGCTGCGACCCGACCTTCGACGGCCGCAGTGTTCTCCCCGGTCGGCCCGGACTTCTGCGCGATCGCATCGGCGCGGTTCGACGCGTGCGAGCGCGAGGACACCATGGCCATCGTGCGGTACCCGGCCCAGCCGATCCTCAACGTGCTCGCCAACCTTGATCTTCCGATCCGTCCGTTCGGCGACGGCTGCGTCATTGCGAACCTCGTGTGCTCGGCGGGCACAGACGCCCGTGAGCGCTTCCCGCGAGCAGAGAGTCGAGTCGCGGCGGACTCATCCGACGGCGTGGCGATCGCCGATGCGCTCGCCGGCTACACCGGGGATCGTGCGGGTTCTGCCGAACCCGGGCCCGGATTCGGCGACACGAACGCCGCGCTGTTCCCGCTGCTCCAGGGTCGTTCGCTTGCGCCTTCGGTCATGAGGAGGACCGGGCCGCACACTGTGTCATTGGTCCTGAAGGTTCCGAGCGGAACCGCGGCTAGGAAGATTCTCGGTCAGATGGTGCAACGCGACGGTCGGTGGATGGTGGCCTGGTCCACCCAGTGCGCGATTGCCGGCCTGAATCGGATTCCGTGCCGGTCTGCTGTTCCGATGCTGT